>DATHEV010000967.1:0-4385 GCA_035318405.1 Iamia sp. | reverse complement strand
GACCCGGTGGATGTTGGCGTCACAGGCGAGCCGGCGGGCCTCCGCCGCGGTGATCGGGGTGGCGTCGTCGAAAGAACCTTGCCCGCGGCCTTCGGTGAGGGTGTCGAGGCCGATGGTGACGTTGAGGTGGGGGCGGTGGCGTCCGCCGAGGCGGGTGGTCTGGTGGTCGAGGTAGTGGGTGAAGACCTCGGCCAACGCGTCGTGACGCCGTTGGGTGATGGTGCGGGGGTCGTCGTCGGTCTTGGTCCCCATCGCCAGGCGCAGCGCCGTCTGGGCGGCGTGGAACGCCTCGGGCTCCAAGTTCGCATCCAGCCGGCCGCCGGACAGGGTCGGGGAGAGGTGGGCGGTGCGGTCGGGGTCGGGCTCGCCGGGATCGTCGTCGAGGATCTCCTTGGCCATGGCCGCCCAGGTCTTCATGGCCGCCACCGCCGCGGTGATCTCGGCGTTGGCCAGCACCGGGACGAGATCGTCCTCCTGGGCGGCGAACAGCGGCGCCGTCCGATCCGAGAGGTTGGCCACCACCGCGGCGACGTGCCCACCCGACACATCACCGGAGAGCCACGCCGCTCGCAGGGTCGGAAGGGTACGGAGGCGGCGGGCGGTGCGGCTCAGGCGGGCGGCGTCGGTGGGGGTCATCCGGCCCCGGATGCGCAGCCACGCGGCCATCGATGCGCACCCCTCCTGGGTGTCCCACTCGTTGGTGTCATCGAACGCGCAGACGGCCTCGACGATCTTGGCCTCGAGCCGGTCACGGACGGCCAGGACCGCGGCGAGGACGTCACCGTCGACGGGCAGGTCGAGCCTGTCCACGGCGTCGGTGAGGTCCTCGATCATGACCCGTATCCTACCCGGAAAACGGGCATCCATGCCAGTGATCGCAGCAGGTTCCTCATGATTCCCGGCCAGATCGCCGCCTGCCGAACGGCTGAACCGGCGACGCAGACCACAGCGACGAGACGACGAGTGCCCGGCCCACGGCCGCCGAGCCGACCACGACCAGCGCACAGCTCTACCCGCCGTCCCCAGCCGTCGGTACGGCCGACCCGCAGCAGTCCCCCGGCGATGGCCCGCCGAGACCGAGAACGGCCCACGCCGACGAGCGAAGTCAGACGAGCTCGGAGGCAGTGGTGCTCACGTACTCGTAGTGGACGGTGCTCAGCTCGCCGCTGTCGCCGTAGGTGATGAGGCCGACCTCGCCCGGCGCCAGCGGATCGGGGTCGACCGCGTCGGCCACCTGCTCCCCGTTGACCTGCATGGTCAGCCGCAGGCTGCCGTCGGTCTCGTAGGCACACCGGCCGGTGATGATCGTGGACTCGGCGACGAAGCCGTCGATGGCGAAGGGGCCGGCCAGGGCCTCGCCCCCCGCTCCGTCGAACCGGTACAGCGACGCCTGCCCGTCGGCGCCGACGGTGAAGTCGTAGTAGGTGCCGGCGTCGGGATCGGCGTGGCACACCACCCCGCCCTCGGGGTTGCCGGCACCGAAGAGCACGATGCCGGCCTCGACGGTGACGTCGTAGAGGACCCGACCCTCCCACTCCGCGTGCTGGTCGATCTCCTTCTCCCCGGGCTTGATGTCCTCGTAGAAGATGCTGTCCTCGACCCCGGCGCAGCCGATGTCGTTGCAGCCGGTGACCCATCCGTCGTCGGCGGTCTCGAAGGCGTCCTCGAACGAGTAGCGGCTGGTCGTGGCGGCCTCGGTCGAGGGCGTGGCGGGTGCAGCCGTGGTGGGAGGCGGGGCCTCGATGGTGGTCTCCGGCGCGTCGGTGGTGGTCGTCTCGTCGGCCCGGCCCGACGCTGAGGCGTCGGAACCCGAGGCCGACTCGTCGGCCCCTCCACCGCACGCCCCCAGCAGGAGGGCGGTGAGGGCGAGGACGGCGAGGGCGCAGCGGCGCCGGCGGATCGGTGTGGGCATGGCGCCACGGTGCGCCCACCGACCCCGTGCCCGCATCGGGGAAACCCCGTGCGTGGCCCTAGTGTCCCGGAACGTGTTGGTGGGCCGGCAGTTCGACCTGGGCTCCGTCGCGTCCCTGCTCGACGACGTGCGGGCGGGGCGCGGCCGGGCGCTGGCCCTGGTGGGACGGGCCGGCGTGGGCAAGTCCGCCCTCCTGGCCGCGGCGGCCTCCCGGGCCGAGGGCTGCGCCGTGGTCCGGGCCACCGGGGTGGAGGCCGAGACCGACCTGGCCTGGGCCGGCCTCGCCAGCCTGCTCGAGCCGCTCGTCGACGAGGCCGCCCTGGCCGCGCTGTCCCCACCCCGCCGGGCCGCCCTGAGCCGGGTCCTGCTGCTGGAGGACGGCGAGCCGGTCGACCTTCGGGCCGTCGCGGTGGCGACCCTGGACGTCCTCACCGCCGGCGCCGCCGCGACGAGGCCCCTGCTGCTCGTCGTGGACGACCTGCACTGGATCGACGAGGAGACCCGGCGGGTCCTGGGCTACGTCGCCCGCCGCATCGGGGCCGACCCGATCGGCCTGCTCGTCGCCAGCCGGACCCCGGTCGACCTCCCCCAGCGCACGATCGTCGACCTCGACCGCCCGTCCGCCGATGACCTCCTCCGCCAGGAGGGGATCGGGCCGGCCCTCCGCTCCCGGCTCCTCGCCGAGCTCGGCACCAACCCGATGCTGCTGGTCGAGACGGCCCGCCAGCTCGACCCCGAGGTGCGGGCCGGGACCGTCCAACCGCCCGACCGGCTGCCCCTGCCCGCCACCCTCGCCGACCAGGCGCGCCGGCGGGTCGGCGCCCTCGACGAGACGGTCCGTGCCGCCCTGCTGGTCGCCGCCACCTCCGCCCGCCAGGACCTGGCCGTGATCGCCGCCGCCGTCACCGCCGTGGGCCTGCCCCCCGACGCGCTGGCCCGGGCGGAGGCGGACGGCATCGTCCACGTCGATCGGGATACGGGCACCATCGCCTTCGCCCACCCCACGCTGCGCGCCGCGGTGATCGAGGGGGCCGCCGAGCCGGACCGCCGGCGGATCCACGCCGCCCTGGCCGACCACGCGCCGGACGCCGTCGCCCGCGCCGTCCATCGGGCCCTCGCCGCCGACGGTCCCGACGAGGCGGTGGCCGCGGCCCTGGAGGCGGCGGCGGAGGAGCTGTGGCGGTCCGGTGCGCCCGCCGCCGCGGCCACCGAGCTGGAGCGGGCCGTCGCCCTCTCGGAGCGCCCCGTCGATGCCGCCGCGCGCGCCGGCCGCGCCGCCGAGGCGCGCCTCGATCTCGGCGCCACGGCCCAGGCCGGTCGTCTGCTCGACGAGGCCCAGGACCGGCTGGATCGGAGCGGGGAGACGTCGGGTCGGGTGGCCGCCCGCCTGGCCCGGATACGGGGCCGGGCCCTGCTCGTGGCCGGGCGCGACACCGATGCCGTCGCCGCCCTGACGGCCCTGGCCCATGACGTCGAGCACGACCTCCCCGACGAGGCCGCCGGGGCGCTCCTGGAGGCGCTCGCCGCGCTGGTGCGGACCATCGACATCGAGGGCACCCTTGCCGCCGTGGCCGACCTGCGGATGGTGGCCGAGCGCAGCTCGCCGCAGGTGCAGCTGCGGTCCGCCGCCATCTCGGCCGCCGTCGACAGCCTCACCACCGGCGACGGCGCCCCCGCGGTGGCCCTCGCCCGCCAGGTCCTGGCGGCGGAGGGGCCGGTCGCGGCCGGGTCGCTCATCGGCGCCGTGATCGCGCCCATGCTCAGCTATCGGGCCCGAGGCGGCGAGGTGCTGGCGCTCCTCCGCGAGGTCGAGGGCGCGCTGCGGGAGGCCGCCGCTCTGGTGCCCCTCGCCCTCCTGCTCAGCGCCTTGCAGCTGCACCACCACGGCCGCGACCAGGTGGCCGCCGTGCTCGCCGCCGACGAGGCCATCGAGCTCGCCGTCGAGCTCGGCGCGCCCCGCCTGGCCACCGTCGCCGCCCACGGGCTCTGCGTGGCGGCCGCCGCCGCCGGCGATCGGGCCGCCCTCGGTCGGGCCCAGGCGGTGCTGCGGGGCTCGGACGTCGCCTCCGACGTCACCGTGGCGCTCGTCGGCGAGGCGAACCTGCTGATGGCCGAGGGGGCGGCGGACGAGGCGGTGGCCGTCTACGAGCGGATCGCCGGCGAGGTCGGCGTGGGCCGCAACCTCAGCCGCTGGGAGCCGGAGCACGTCGAGGCGCTGGTCCGCGCCCGGCGGCCCGCCGATGCCCGCCGCCTCCTGGACGAGCTGACCGCGGCCGGTCTCGAGGCCGAGTCGCCCAGCCGCTTCGCCCGGGTCCGCGCCCTGGTGGTGGAGGACGATGCCGAGGCCGATGCGCTGTTCGCGGCAGCCTGCCGGGCCTCGGAGGCGCAGGGCGACCGCCTGGGCTGGGCCCGGACGCAGCTCTGCTGGGGCGAGCGGGCCCGCCGCCGGCGGCGCCGGGCGGAGGCTCGACCC
>DATHEV010000966.1:0-7301 GCA_035318405.1 Iamia sp. | reverse complement strand
GAGGACATCAGCGCCGAGGCCGAGGCCGAGCAGCGGGCCCGGTGGTCCGAGCTGCTCGAGCGGGTGACCGAGCTCGACCTCGACGCCGCTCCGCTCGACCAGCGCGTCACCCGGGACCTGATGGTCGAGTCGCTCACCGATGCCATCGCCCACATCGACCACCGGATCGCCGAGCTCCGCTACGACCAGATGGGCGGCCTGGCCGCCGAGCTGCTCACCGACGCCCCGCAGATCAACGCCCCCGAGCCGCAGAACGCCCTCGACCTGGTCGAGCGCCAGCACAAGGTGGGCGCCCTGGTCGACGGGGCCATCGCCCGCTTCCGGGCCGGGCTCGAGGCCGGCCGCACCCCACCCCGCATCGTGGTCGAGCGGGCCCTCCACCAGCTCGACGGCTACCTCGCCTCGCCGCTCGACACCGACCCCTTCGCCGCCTTCGCCGGCCCCGAGGGCTGGGAGGGCGAGGCGCGCTGGCGCACCGCCCTGCGCACCGCCGCCGAGGAGGTCGTGCGGCCCGCCTTCGCCCGCTACGCGGCCGTCCTGCGCGACGAGCTCCTCCCCTGCGCCCGCGGCGACGACGAGGCCGGCCTCGGCGCCCTGGCCGACGGGGACGAGCTCTATCGCTTCCTGATCCGGTCCAACACCGGGTTGGACCTCGACCCGGCCGACGTCCACCAGATCGGCCTCGACGAGGTCGCCGTCCTCGACGAGCAGGTCGTGGCGCTGGGAGCGCAGATGTTCGGCGTCCGCACGTTGCCCGAGGTCTTCGAGCGACTCCGCACCGATCCGGCGCTGCGCTACGACCCGTCCCGCCCCGAGGAACCGCTCGAGGACGCCCGCCGCTGCGTCGAGGCGGCCACCGCCGTCATGGGCGGATGGTTCGGCCGGTTGCCGGTGAGCGCCTGCGAGGTGAAGGCGGTGCCCGAGATGCTCGCCGCCGACGGCCCCGGCGCCTACTACTTCCCGCCCGCCGCCGACGGGAGCCGGCCCGGCACCTACTTCGTCAACACCCACGACGCCGGCGAGCGCAACCGCTTCGACACCGCGTCCACCGCCTTCCACGAGGCCATCCCCGGGCACCACCTCCAGCTGGCCATCGCCACCGAGCTCGACGACCTGCCCGCCTTCCAGCGCTTCAGCACGGGCCACACCGCCTACGTCGAGGGCTGGGCCCTCTACACCGAGCGGCTGGCCGACGAGATGGGCCTCTACGCCAGCGACCTCGACCGGCTCGGCATGCTGGTCAACGAGGTCTTCCGGGCCTGCCGGCTCGTCGTCGACACGGGGATGCACGCCCTCGGCTGGACCCGCCAGCAGGCCATCGACCACATGGTCGCCCACCTGCCCATGGGCGTCGACGAGATCACCACCGAGGTCGACCGCTACCTCGCCATCCCCGGCCAGGCCCTCGCCTACAAGATCGGGCAGCGAGAGATCCTGCGGCTGCGAGCGTGGGCCACCGCCGAGCTGGGCGACCGCTTCGACCTCCCCGGGTTCCACGACGCCGTGCTCGGCTCGTCGTCGGTCAGCCTGCCCGTGCTCGGCGCCATCGTCGCCGACTGGGTCGACGCCCGCCGGGCGGCGTGATGGGGGCCGGACCGCTGGTCGCCCCGGCTCCGGCCCCGCCCGACATCGATGTGCTGGCGTCCACCTTCGGGCTCGACGCCACCGGAGCCGAGGTCCTCCGGGCCGCCACCCGCCACGTCGTGCGCTTCCCGGCGTCGAAGGTCCTGACCTTCGCCGTCCCCGGCGGCACCACCGGTCCCCGCCAGGAGGCCGCCATCGCCACCCTGCTGGCCGATGCCGGCGTCCCGGCCGCCCGCCGTCTCGCCGGGCCCGCCCCCATCGACGGCTGGTGGGTCACCGCCTGGCGGGAGATCCCGACCGTCCCCGACGCCCCGCCGGTCGACGCCGCCACCATCGCCGCCCTGGCCACCCGGCTCCACACCGCCACCGGCGGGCTCGACCCCCGCGGCATCGTCGAGTGCGACCCCCTGGGCGCGGGGCTGGCCCAGCTCGAGGTGGCCATCCCGGCCGGTCGCACCAGCGACGACGAGCTGGCCATCCTGCGCCGGGCCGCCACCCGCCTGGAGACGGTGTGGCAGGCCGCCCTCGACGAGGCCCGGGCCGCTCCGGCCGGGACGGTGGCCGGCGGGGCTGTTCTCCACGGCGACCTCCACGCCGGCAACGTGGTGATCGGCCCCCGCGGGCCCGTGCTGGTCGACCTGGAGCTGGCCGGCTGGGGGCCCCGGGCCTACGACGCCGCCCCCACCGTCGCCTTCGTGCGCTGGTACGGATACCCGGCCGCCGACCTGGCCGACTTCGACGCCACCTACGGCGCCCCGCTCACCGAGGCCGCACGGGAGGGCGCGCTCGACGAGGTGTGGGCGCTGTGGTCGACGTGCTGGTGTGTGGCCAACCGCCATCGCTCCGCCGCGCTGGAGGAGGAGGCCCAGGTCCGCCTGGCCACCGTCGCCACCGGCGAGGCCCCGACCCCCTGGCAGCTCCGCTAGGCCGGCTCCGGCGCCAGCCAGCACATCGCGGCGGTGACCATGGCCTCGACCCCGGTGGCCAGCGACGGGTCCTGGACCGGGGCGAAGCGGGGCGAGTGGTTGTAGGGCACGTCCTCGGCGAAGCGGTCCTCCTCGAAGGCCCGCCTCACCATCTCGGGGTCGGACACGCCGACGAACCAGAAGACCGAGGGCACGCCGGCCTGCTCGCCGAAGAAGCCGAAGTCCTCGCTGCCGGTGGCGGTGGGGCCGGGGATCGAGCGCTCGGGACCGAAGTGGGCGCCGAAGGCGGCGGCGATCCGCTCGGTGGCCGCGGCGTCGTTGTCGACGACGGGCAGGGCGTAGCCCTCGCTGATGTCGGGCTTGCGGGTGCACCCGGCGGACTGGCACTCGCCCTCGACGATCCGGGTGATGGCGTCGAGCACCTTGGCCCGCACGTGGGGCTGGAAGGTCCGGATGCTCAGCCCCAGCTCGGCGGTGTCGGCGATGATGTTCTCCTTGGTGCCGACGTGCAGCCGGCCCACGGTGACCACCGCCGTGTCGGCCGGGTCGACCTCGCGGGAGACGATCGTCTGGAGCCGCATCACGGTCGAGGCCGCCAGCACGGCGGGGTCGACCGTGTGCTGCGGGGCCGAGCCGTGCCCGCCCCGGCCGTGGAGGACGATCTCGATGGCGTCGCTGGCCGCCATCATCGGGCCGGCCCGGTGGAGCACCCAACCGGACGGCGCCGGGGCGGTGTGCTGGCCGAGGGTCACGTCGGGGGTGCCGAAGCGCTCGTAGAGGCCGTCGTCGAGCATGGCCCGGGCGCCGGCGCCCAGCTCCTCGGCGGGCTGGACCACGAGCATGAGCGACCCGGACCAGGCGTCTCGGTGGTCGACCAGGATCGTGGCCGCGCCCACCAGCCAGGCGGCGTGCATGTCGTGGCCGCAGGCGTGGGCCACGCCGGCCACCGTGCTGGCGTAGTCGAGACCGGTGGCCTCCTCGACGGGCAGGGCGTCGATGTCGGCCCGGAGGAGGACGGTGGGCCCCGGTCCGTTCTCGAGCGTCGCCACCACACCCGTCTGGCCGACGTCGGCGGTCACCTCGTAGCCGAGATCCCGCAGCCGGTCGGCCAGGATCCCGGCCGTCCGGTGCTCCTGGAACGACAGCTCCGGGTGGGCGTGCAGATCCTCGTACAGCTCCCGCAGGTGGGGGAGCAGGGCGGGCACGGCGTCGAGCATTGGGGGGCCTCCTCGGTGCGCCCGCCGACCGTACCCGGCCCGTGTGTCGGTCGAAGCCCGTCCGACCGGTCCGTCAGGTCCACCGATGAGCGGCCGGGCATGGGAGCGTCACACCTGCCATGAGCACCGTGATCATCGACCTCAGCGTCTCGCTCGACGGCTACATCGCCGGGCCCGACGACGGGCCCGACCTGCCCCTCGGGCGGGGCGGCCCGGCCCTCTTCACCTGGATGGGCGCCGGCCCCGAGACCGTCGGGTCCGACGACCGGCTGCGCCCGCCCGAGGCCAGCCGCCCGGTCGTCGAGGAGTGGCACGCCGGGGCCGGCGCCATGATCAGCGGGCGCCGCACCTTCGACATCGCCAACGGCTGGGCCGACGGCCACCCCGTCGACGCCCCCATCTTCGTGGTCACCCACGACCCGCCCACCGAGGGCCGCTGGAGCCCACAGGTCACCTTCGTGCCCGAGGGCGTGGCGGCGGCGCTGGCGCAGGCCCGCGAGGTCGCCGGCGACGGCTGGGTCTCGGCCTCGGGCGCCAGCGTGGCCCAGCAGCTGCTCCAGCTCGGGGCCGTCGACGAGATCCAGCTCAGCGTGGCGCCCGTGCTCCTGGGCGGTGGCGTCCGCCTCCTCGACCACATCGGCCCGGCACCGCTCACCCTCGAGCAGGTCCGGGTCATCGCCTCCGACGGCGTCACCCACCTCCGCTACCGCGTCGTGCGCTAGTCCTCGTCGCCCGCCGGGTACGGGTCGGCCTGGAGGAGCCGGGCCAGGTGGGCGGCGTTGCGGGCCACGTCGGTGACCGTCTGGACGACCTTCTCCGGCGGCTCGTCCAGATCCTGGTAGTCGGTCGAGCCCATGGCCTCGCCGACCCAGTAGGCCTGGCCGTTGGCCGGGATGGTGAACCCGACGTCCGAGAGCGCCTGGTAGGTCGCCGCCGCCACGGCGTGGGCGCCGTCCTCGTTGCCCACCGTGGCCAGCACGGCGACCTTGTCCATGGTGATCAGGCGCCCGCCGTCGTCGGTCTCGCTGATGAAGGCGTCCATGCGCTCGAGCACCCGCTTGGCGACGCTCGACGGCTGGCCCAGCCAGATGGGCGTGCCCAGCACCAGGATGTCGGCGTCGAGGACCTCCTGGCGGATGGCCGGCCAGGCGTCGCCGTCGCCCTCGTCGGACGACACGCCCGGCTTCACGTCGTGGTCGACCACCCGGATGAGGGTGCCCTCCACGTCGTGCTCGGCCAGGGCGTCGAGGATCTGCTGGCAGAGGAGGTCCGTGCTCGAGTCGGCCGGGGAGGCCTTCAGCGTGCAGCTCAGGGCGAGGGCGGTGATGGGGGTCGGTGCGGCCATGTCAGGAGGCCCGGCGGACGGCGGCCTCGAGCTCCTTCTTCAGGGCCCGGGGGTCCTCGACCGTGACGGTGGCCGCCGGGTGGCGGACCAGGCCGAGCGGGTCGGCGGCGCGCACCGGGCGGTGGAAGCTGATGCACACCCCGCCGACGGTGGTGGTGCCGAAGGTGATGCCCCGGTCGCGGAGCGACAGGCGGGGCGGGCCGCCAACCTTGGCCGGCGAGTAGGGGCCGGTGACGGCGACCTCGGCCACGTTGGTCAGCTCGGTCCGCAGGGACCAGATGCCGTAGCGGATGCGCAGGTGGGTCTCGCCCACCTCGACCTCGGTGGTCCGGGGGAGCGCCCCGGCCAGGAGCGACGCCCCGGCGACGGGCCAGTCGTAGCGGAAGTCGTAGGTGGTGGTGCGGGGCACCGAGCCCTTGGGGACGGGCGGCCGGCGGCGGGGCTTGTCCTGCTCGACCGGCGGGTGGTGGCCGGGCCGGTTGGCCTCGGGCACGGGACCCAGGGGGCCGCTCTCGGCCAGGGGCGAGGCGTCGGCGGCGGTGTCGGGCGTCGGCTGGGAACGAGGGGCCACGGGCTGCTCCTGGTCGAGTCGGGCGGTTCGGTCGACTCCCCGGCCGCCCGCGCCGGAAACGGCCTCACCCCGACGGGGCGGCACCGTCCATGGGGTCGTCGCCCGCGGGCGGCAGGCCGGGCTCGCCCTCGACGTCGTCACCAGCGGAGTCGGCGGCGTCCGCGAGCGTGCCCTGGCCGGCGGCGCTGTCGTCGTCGGGCTCGTCGGGTGCGTCTCCGGGGTCATCCATGCGTCGCCCCTCCCCGTCGCGCCGGGGCGAAACTCAGGACGCCGCCTCGACCAGGGCGAAGGCGGACCGGAGGTCGGCGACGAGCGCCAGCCGGGCATCGTGACGGGCGTCGTCGGATCCCCGCAGGATCGAGGAGGGATGGACGGTGGCCACCACGTGCTCGGCCAGGTCGCTGTCCACCGGCTGGCCCCGCTGCTTGGTCACCCGGAACGACCGGCCCAGGCGGGACTGGGCGGCGGTGGCGCCGAGGAACACGACGAGACGGGGCGACACCACCTCCAGCTCTCGGTCGAGCCACAACCCACAGGCGTCGATCTCCGTGCGGTCGGGCGTCTCGTGGATCCGGCGCTTGCCCCGCAGGTGGAACTTGAAGTGCTTCACCGCGTTGGTCAGGTACATCTCCTCGCGCCGGCCCCCGGCGTCCTCGATGCACCGGTCGAGCAGGGCGCCGGCGGGTCCCACGAAGGGCCGGCCGGCGAGGTCCTCCCGATCGCCGGGCTGCTCGCCCACGAGCATGATCGTCGCCGGCACCGGGCCCTCGCCGAACACCGTGGCCGTGGCGTCGGCGTAGAGGGGGCACCGGGTGCAACCCGCCGCCTCCTCGGCCGTCTCCTCCCACCGCCGTCGGGCCGCTGTCGTGCGCACGGCCGGCTGCTCCCCGGCCGGCGCGACCCCGAAACGGCTGGTGGCGGTGTGCCGCCCGTCTCCGCGGGTAGGGCGGCCGCCACCGAGAGGAGCACCGCCATGCCGTCGAAGTCCGCCAACGTGAAGAACGAGAAGCAGTACGAGGCGCTCAAGGACAAGGGGATGTCCAAGGAGCGGGCCGCCAAGATCGCCAACAGCCCCGACGCCTCGAAGCACGGTGGCGAGCAGTCGGGCAAGGGCGGGAACCCGAAGCAGGGTGGCACCACCGCCCAGAAGAAGGAGGCGGGCCGCAAGGGGGGCAAGGCGACGGCGAGGAAGAGCTGAGCCCGTCAGCCTCCCGGACGGGCGGGAGCGAGCCGGACGACGACTCCGGGCCCCGGGGCTCCGAGAGCGAGCACGAGCGGCTGAACCGCGAGCTCGACCAGCTGCTGAGCGAGCTGCGGGTCGCCCTGCCCGGCGTCCAGGTCCTCCTGGCCTTCCTGCTGACGGCGCCCTTCTCGGACAAGTTCGCCCAGGTCCGGGGTGAGTCGCGGTCGATCTTCGTGGCCGCCATCACCCTGGCCGCCCTGGCCTCGATCCTGCTCATCGCCCCGACCGTCCACCACCGCCTCCGGTTCCGCGACGGCATCAAGGAGGAGATGATCCAGATGGCCAACCGCCTGGCCCTGGGCGGGGCGGCGTGTCTGGGCCTGGCCATCGGGTGCGCCATCTACGTGGTGGGCGACTCCGCCTTCTCCGACTCGCCGGCCCGGTGGATCGGTCCCGCCGTCGTGGCCATCGCCGG
>DATHEV010000965.1:0-4812 GCA_035318405.1 Iamia sp. | reverse complement strand
TGCCGGCGACGCCCTCGACGTGGGCCGCGACCAGGGCCGGGTCGACGGCGCGGCCAACGCCCACCGGGGCTGCCTTACCGCCGTGGTGGCCCAGCTCGACGCCATGGGCTTCGATCCCACCCTGCTCATCGACGAGGACCCGGTCGCCGGGGCCGAGGCCGTCACCATCGCCTTCGCCCACTGTCCCTTCCGGGACCTGGCCACCCAGCGCCCCGACCTCCTGTGCAGCCTCCACCGCGGCCTGATCGAGGGTGTCGTCGACGCCACCGGTGGCGGCGAGGTCGTCGGGTTCGGCTCGCTGGTCGACCGCGACCCCTGCCAGGTCGAGATCCGCCTCCCGGCGACCGAGCCGGCGCCGGCCTGACACCCGCCTGGGCGGTCCGCAGGTCGACCCGGTCGGATTGGTCCGACCATCCCTGACGACGGCCACGGTCGCGTGGAAACATGCGCCCGCTCCCGCTCGGGGGCTGACCTCGAGGAGCGCACGTGACCGTCACCGACCCGACCCCCGTTGCCGGCCGCCCGGCGCGGCCTCGTCTCCAGATGATGGCCGTCGCCGCCCTGGCCGCCGTGCTGGCCGTGCTGTCCCTCGCCCCCGGCGGCGCGCCGGCCGGTGCCGGCGACAACGGCCCCTGCGACGTGCCGGGACCGGCTGAGCAGACCTACGTGTGCGACAGCTACTACGGGCTCGTGAGCCGCCCCCCGTCGGCGGCCGAGCTCGAGTACTGGGCCGGTCGGGTGCCGGCCCAGCGGACGCTCTTCATCTCCACCCTGGCCAAGAGCGCGGAGGGCCGGCGGTACACGGTGCTGAGCTACTACCAGCGCTTCGTCGACGGCAGCCCCTCCGATGCCGACATCGTGTACTGGTCCCCGCTCGTCACCGCCCCGAACGGCCTCCGCAAGCTCGAGGCCGCCCTGCTGGCCAGCATCGACCTGTCCACCGAGGCGTGGGTGGAGTTCGCCTACTCCATCCAGCTGTTCCGGACCCCCGGCCCGTTCGAGCTGGCGTACTGGAGCGACCGAGCCGACGCCACCACCCGGAACAAGGTGGCGGCCGAGCTCAGCAACACCCTCGAGGTGCGCCGCGCCCGGGTCACCGGTGTGTACAACAACGACCTCGGCGTCGACCCCGACGAGCCGGGCCGGGCCTACTGGGCCGAGCGGCTGCGCACCGGCACCCTCTACCTCGACGTGCGCATCGCCCTCCGGTCGACCACGACCGCCTACGCCAACCCGAGCCCCTGCTCGGCCGCGGCGGCGCCGGTCCCGACCTACTACTGCGCCGGCTGAACGCCCCGGCGGCGGGATCCCCGGGGTCGCGCGTCCTTGGCCTGACGCCCGCCTGATCGGTCCGCCGAGGTCGGTTGGTCGGACCACCCGTTGACAGCGGGGCGTCGGGCGAGCACGATCGCCCGGCGGCGGCCCCTCGACGGACGAGGACGTGCGTCCGCGAGGAGCGCCATGCCGAGCCTTCTGCCCACCCGCCGTCGTGTCGCCCGGGTTGCCCTGGTCGCCGTGGCCGGCGTCGTCGCCCTGTGCGGGGTCACGCCCGCCGTGCCGGCCGGAGCTGCTCCCGCCGACTGTGGCGTGGCCGACGTGGAGGTCCAGTTCGTGTGCGCCACCTACGAGGCGGTGGCCGGGCGGGTGGCGTCGGTGGCCGACGTGGCCTACTGGGAGCCGAAGATGCCGGCCCAGCGCACCTTCTTCGTCGCCACGGTGGCCCGCAGCGGCGAAGGCCGGGCCCTCGTCGTCACGCGCTACTTCAGCCGCTTCTACGAGACGACCCCGAACGGGGCGGACCACCAGTTCTGGGATCCGCTCGTGACCCAGCCCAACGGCCTGCGCAAGCTCGAGGCCGCCCTGCTCGCCAACCAGGACCGCACGATCGAGAGCTTCCTGGTCAACAACTTCCATACCCAGATGGGTCGGAACCTGTCGGAGGCCGAGATGACGTACTGGAGCGAGCGCACCGAGAGCACGTCGCGCACCAAGGTGGCGGCCGAGCTGTCCAACACCCTCGAGGTGCGCCGGGCCCGCGTGCGGGGGGCGTACCTGAACGACCTCGGATACGCGCCGGCCGAGGCCAGCCGGGCCTACTGGGCCGGGCGGCTGGGGACCGGCACCTCGTACCTCGACTTCCGCATCGCCCTCCGATCCGGCCCCGACGCCTACGCCAACCCGCGGGACTGCTTCGCCGCCGCCGCCCCGCAGGTGTTCGACAACTGCACCATCTGATCATCGACGACGACGACGACGACGACGACGCCCGCACCTCAGGAGACCTCGTGACCCACCTCGACCCGACCCCAGCTCCCGCGGCCAGCCGCGCCCGTCGGACGGCGATCGGCGTCGTCGCCGCCGCCGTCCTCGGCGTGCTCGCCCTCGCCCCCGGCGCGCCGGTCGGCGCTGGCGATCAGGCCCTGTGCGAGGAGAGCGCGGCCGCCACCTACGTGTGCGCCACCTACGAGGGCTTCCTGAGCCGGTCGCCGGGGGCGGCGGAGCTGGCGTACTGGGCGCCGAGGATGCCCGCCCAGCGGAGCTTCTTCGTCTCCACCCTGGCCCGGGCCACCGAGGCCCGGCGCTTCACGGTGCGCATCTACTACCAGCGCTTCCTCGACGCGAGCCCCTCGGAGGCGGCTCTCCAGTACTGGGCGCCCCTCGTCACCGAGCCGAACGGGCTCCGGAAGCTCGAGGCGACGCTGCTGTCCAGCAACGAGGCCACGACCGACGAGTGGGTGCAGATCGCCTACTTCGCCCAGCTGCGGCGCGATGCCGGCCCGGCCGAGGTGACCTACTGGAGCGACCGCGCCGACGCCACCACCCGGAACAAGGTGGCGGCCGAGCTCAGCAACACCCCCGAGGTGCGGCGCGCTCGGGTCACCGGCGTCTACAACAACGACCTCGGCACCGAGCCCGACGAGCCGGGCCGGGTCTACTGGGCCGAGCGCCTGCGCACCGGCACCATCTACCTCGACGTGCGCATCGCCTTCCGTGCGAGCGCGGCGGCCTACGCCAACCCGAGCGGTTGCCCGGCGGCCGCCGCCCCCATCCCGAGCTACTTCTGCGCCATGTGATCGCGGAACCGGGCTCGGGCCGGCCGAGGCGTAGGGTCGACCGCGACGACTCGGGCGGGTCGTCGTCCGTGGCGACCCCGCCCCCTGAGCACTCGAGGTCACCATGGCTCTCCGCCGGCCCCACCCCGCCGATCCCCACCGCGCGATCGGACGGCTGGCGGCCGTCGTCGCCCTCGCCCTGATCGGCCTGCTCGCCCCGCTGGCCGGGCCGACGGGCCCCGCCGGTGCCGGCGCGCCCAACCTGTGTGACAACAACCCCACCTACGCCCACGTCTGCGGCGGCTACCAGGGCTACGCCGACCGCAACCCGGCGACCGCCGAGCTCGAGTACTGGGCCCTCCAGTCGCCGTTCCCCCGCACCGCGTTCAACTCCATCCTGGGCAAGAGCGTCGAGTCGCGGCGGATCACCATCCGGGCGTACTACGACTACTTCGCCGACTACGACCCGGGCGCGGCGGCGCTGGACTACTGGGAGGGCGAGGTCCTCGAGCCCAACGGCCTGCGGCGGCTGGAGTCGGCCCTGCTCGGCAGCCACGTCGGGACGATCGACGGCTACCTCTCGAGGGTGTTCCAGGCCGAGCTCGACCGCGAACCCACCATCGGGGAGCAGACCTACTGGGGCACGCGGGCCGTCGCCACCACCCGTACCAAGGTGGCGGCCGAGGTCTCGGCCACGCTGGAGTCCCGGCGGCTCAAGGTGCACTGGGCCTACCAGAACGAGGTCGGGTACGCCCCGGGTATGACGAGCCGTGAGTACTGGGCCGAGCGGCTGCGCACCGGCACGAGCTTCCTGGAGATGCGCATCGTGCTCAAGTACTCGACCCTGGACTCGACCGGGTACTGCTCCTCACCGGCTCCGGTGCTCGGGGGCATCCCCTGCTGACCCGCCCGGTGCTCCGGAGGGGGCGGCAGGAGCCGGCGGCGGTATCGTGGTGGGTGTCGCGCGAGAGCGCGCCCCACGAGGAGGAACTGCGTACGTGATCGCACTCACCGACAAAGCCGCCAGCAAGGTGTCCGAGCTCATCACCGCCGAGGGCGACACCACCCTCGCCCTCCGGGTCGCGGTCCGCCCCGGTGGCTGCTCGGGCTTCAGCTACGACATGTTCTTCGACAGCGAGATGGGCGACGACGACCTCTTCGTCGAGAAGGACGGCGTGAAGGTCGTGGTCGACCGGTCCAGCGCCATGCTCCTCGAGGGCGCCACCCTCGACTACGCCGACGGCCTCACCCAGGCCGGGTTCTCGATCAACAACCCGAACGCCCAGCGCACCTGCGGCTGCGGCCAGAGCTTCTCCTGAAAGCCGCCGACGGCCTCAGCCGTCGGACCGTCCTTCAGGGGGCCGTGGCTCTCGGTGGCCTGGTGGCCGTCGGGGGCCTCGCCGCGTGTGGCGACGACGGCGGCGACGAGACGGCGGACCAGACCTCGGAGCCGACCGAGTCCGATCGTGTCCTGGTGCTCATGGCCGACAGCGCGTCGAGCCTGGTGGTCGGCGAGCCGGCCCGGCTGCCGCTGGGCGTGGGCGACTCCGACGGGGCCCTGATCGAGGATCCGCCCGCCACCCTGACCTTCTCCATCGAGGACGCCGACGGCAACGTGGTGGAGACCGGGATCGAGGTGGGCCAGCGCGGTGCCGGCCTGCCCCGCTCCTACTACCCGCTGGCCTTCACGCCGGCCGCAGTCGGCTCCTACATCGCCCGCACCGAGGTCGACGGCGAGCCGGTCGACGCCGCCTTCACG
>DATHEV010000964.1:0-2909 GCA_035318405.1 Iamia sp. | reverse complement strand
GACATCGACGACGACGGCGGCGCCCTGTTCATCGTCATGGAGCGTCTGCCGGGGCCTTCGCTCGACCGGCGGATCTACGAGGCCGGCTCGCTCGCCGAGGACGAGGTCATGCGGATCGCCGCCGACATGCTCGCCGGGCTCGCCGCCGCCCACGCCGAGCACCTCGTCCACCGTGACATCAAGCCGGGGAACCTGATCAAGTCGGCCGGCGGCCGCTGGAAGGTGGGCGACTTCGGCGTGGCCAAGGACCTGGCCTCCACCGCCCACCTGACCCTGGTCGGCGTGGCCGTGGGGACACCGGCCTACCTCGCTCCCGAGCAGCTCGACGGCCGACCGGCCACGCCCGCCACGGACCTGTGGGCCGCCGGCGTCGTCCTCCGCGAGGCCCTCACCGGCCGCCGACCCTTCGAGGGCAACGACCCCATCGAGGTGGCCCACGCCGTGCAGAGCACGATCGTGCCCCCGCTGCTGACGGTGCGGCCCGACGTCTCGCCGGGGCTGGCCCTGGCCATCGACCGGTCGCTGTCGTTCGATCCCCGACAGCGCTTCGCCACCGCCCAGGACATGCTCGACGCCATCCAGGGCAAGGGCCCCGCCCTCGTCCCCCTCCTGCCGGTCGACGCCGTCCCGGCCCCGCCGCCGAGCGTCAGCGGCGAGGTGGTCCCGATCGCCCCGGTGGGTGCCGGCGCGATCGGCCCGGTCGGTTCTGTCGGCCCGGCCGGCGCGGGCGGCCGCCCCGAGGCCACCAGCGGCGAGGTGCCGGCGATCGCCCCCGCCGCCGGGCCCCCCGCGGCGGGGGGTGGGTCGGGCCTGCGGGTGGTGGTCATCGTCGCCGTCGTCGCCGCGTCGCTCCTCCTGCTGTTCCTGATGGGCCTGCTGTTCGGGCTGGTCATGCTGGGCGACGAGGGCGAGGACGTCGACGAGTCCCCGCCGCCGACGACGACCCAGCCCGCGGCCGACAGCGAGGCCCCCGCCTCCGACGAGCCGCCCTCGACCAGCACGACGACGGCGCCCACGACCACATCGGCCCCCGGTGGCCTCTTGCCCGGCGACGGTCCCATCACGGGCCCGCCGCCCACCACGGACGGCACCCCCGGCGGCACCGAGCCGCCCGATCAGACCCCGTCGTCCACCACCCCCGGCGACGGCGCCCAGCCGGGTCAGGAGCCCAAGCCCGACGACACCCGCCCCGAGGACGCCTTCGGCACCGGCGCCACCCTCAACGGCTAGCTGGCGGGCCCGGCGACGGTCGCCTCGTCGTCGCACTGAACCGGCGGGCGAGCAGTCAGTCCTGCCGGACCTAGCATCGCCCTCGTGCAGCCGGGTTGGGCCGAGTCGTGGCAGCGATCGTGGGACCAGCTCGAAGAGGACCTCATGTCCGATCGCGAGGTTCGTCTCCGCGTTCTGCTCGACGTCGTCGAGGCGATGGTCGGCCCGTCCCCGAGGGTGCTCGATCTGGCCTGCGGACCGGGCACGATCACACTCCGCTTGCTCGATCGGTTGCCCCGGGCGCACTCGATCGCCGTCGATGTCGATCCGGTGCTGCTCGCCATCGCGTCGACAACGTTCGCCGATGACGACCGCGTGCGGATCGTGCGGGCCGACTTGAACCACCCAGCGTGGGCCGATGAGCTGCCTGCGCTCGAGCTGGACGCCGTGCTCACGGCAACCGCACTGCACTGGCTCACCGAGGACACGGTCCGGCGGCTGTACGGCGATCTCGCTCGGTTGGTCCGCCGGGGTGGGGTGCTGGTGCACACCGAGCGGATGCCGTTGGCCGAGCTCCCGCGCCTCGGTTCCTCGCTCGCGGACATCGAGCAACGACGTCAGATGGATGCGGATGGCCGTGCGGCGCGGTGGGGCGCCTGGTGGGAGCAGGCGTCCCGCGATCCCGCGCTTCAGGCCGCGATGACGCAGCGGCACCTCGTGTTCGAGACCGGTTATCCGGCTGATGAGTTCTCGCCACCGGCGGAGTGGCACATCGCGGCGTTGAGGGACGCAGGCTTCACCGAAGCTGGTGTCGTGTGGCGTTCGGGGGCGAGCGCCGTCGTCGCGGCCGTTCGATAGGTGCACACGTCAGGGCAAGGCGATGCCCGTGGAGGACGGCACGAGGTCGCGGGTCGACCCCAGCGAGCTCTGAGCGGCTGACATCGGTGTTCGATGTCAGGCGCACAAGGGTCCGGGTTGCTCGGCTCGCAGCCCTACAGCGTGGCGGTGAGGGCGAGGGCCTCGACCAGGCCGCCGTGGTCGACGTCGCCGACGTGGTGGCGGGCGGCGGCCCGGGCCTCGGGCTCGGCGTTGCCCATGGCGATGCCGTGACCGACGGCGGCCAGGGCCTCGGCGTCGTTGTTGCCGTCGCCCACCATGGCCACCCGGTCGAGGGGATGGCCCAGCATCCCGGCCAGGGTCGAGATGGCCGAGGACTTGGTGCACCCGGCGCGGGTGATCGACACGAAGGCGACGCCCGGCATCACCGGGGACGTGGCGGAGTGGCCCACCGTCCCCGGAGGAGCCGCGGCCCGGGCGGCGGCCGCCTCGGGGACCGGGACGACGATCTGGGCCCGGACCACCACGCCGTCGAGGGCGTCGAGCGTCCGCCGCCGGTGCGGGACGGCGAGCAGGCCGGCGTGGGCCACGGCGAGGGGGTCATCGCTGTCGACCGTGAGGTCGCGGTCGGAGTAGAGCTCGAGCACCCAGTCCCGCTCGGCGGCGATGGCGATCAGCGCCTCGACGGCGCCGTCGGGCAGCGGGGCGTGCTCGACGGCATCGGTGCCGGTGTGGACCATGCTGGTCCCGCCCTGGAAGAGGTGCCAGCCGTCGGGGTCGAGCCGCCGGGCCCAGTCCCACGTCTGGCCGAACGCCGGCCGGGCCGTGCACAGGGCGAGGTGCTGGCCGCGCGCCACCGCCGC
>DATHEV010000963.1:0-5452 GCA_035318405.1 Iamia sp. | reverse complement strand
TCCGTAGGTTGTGGCTTGCACTCTGCAAGTCACCCTGCACCGCTCGGAGGCCACCGTGCCCAGCTCCGTCGAACCCCGCACACTGCCCGTCCTGCCCCTCCCCGAGGGCGTCATCCTCCCGTCGATGGTGGTGACGATCGCCCTCGAGTCCGACGAGGCCAAGCGGGCCTTCGACGCCGCCGACGACGGCGAGATCCTCCTCGTCCCGCGCAAGGGCGGCGGGCTGGCCACCGTGGGTGCCATCGCCCGCATCGAGTCCACCGGCACCCTGCCCGGCGGCACCACGGCCCTGGTCGTGCGGGCCACCGGCCGGGCCCGGGTCAGCGCCGGCGTCGTCGGCCCGACCCCCGGCCTGTGGGTCGAGGCCGAGCCCGTCGTCGAGGAGCCCCCCACCGAGGAGGCCCGCCGGCTGGGCGCCGAGCTGCGCGCCACCTACCTCGCCCTCTTCTCGGGCGGTGGCGGGGGTCGCCGGGGCCGGGGCGGCCTCAACGAGGCCCTCGCCGGCGTGCCCGTCGACGACCCCGGAGCCCTGGCCGACCTGGCCGGCTGGTGGCCCGACCTGGGCGACGAGCGCCGGATCGAGCTGCTCGAGACGGTCGACGTCGAGGCCCGGGTGGCCCTGGTGCTGGCCTGGACCAAGGAGGTCCTGACCGAGCAGGAGCTGACCCGCAAGATCACCGACGACGTCCGCGACGGCATCGACGAGCAGCAGCGCGAGATGCTCCTGCGCCGCCAGATGGAGGCCATCCGCAAGGAGCTGGGCGACGACGGCGACGACGAGGACGCCGTCGAGCGGTACACGGCCAAGATCGACGAGCTGGAGACGGCCGGCGTGGCCGAGGACGTCGTCCGGGCCCTCCGCAAGGAGCTGGGCCGGTTCGAGCGCATGCCCGAGCAGAACATGGAGCGGGGCTGGATCCAGGGCTGGCTCGACACCGTCCTGGGCCTGCCCTGGACCGAGCGCAGCACCGACACGCTCGACGTCGACGCCGCCCGCGCCGTCCTCGACGCCGACCACACCGGTCTCGACGAGGTCAAGGAGCGGATCGTCGAGATGCTGGCGGTCCGCAAGCTCCGCACCGAGCGGGGCATCGAGGAGGTCGGCAGCTCGCGCCGCAAGCCCGGCGCCATCGTCGCCCTCGTCGGTCCCCCCGGCGTGGGCAAGACGTCGCTGGGCGAGTCCGTCGCTCGTGCCCTGGGCCGGAGCTTCGTCCGGGTCGCCCTGGGTGGCGTGCGCGACGAGGCCGAGATCCGCGGCCACCGCCGCACCTACGTCGGCGCCCAGCCCGGCCGGCTGGTCAAGGCCATCACCGAGGCCGGCACCATGAACCCCGTCGTGCTGCTCGACGAGGTCGACAAGGTCGGCTCCGACTACCGGGGCGACCCCTCGGCGGCGCTGCTCGAGGTCCTCGACCCGGCCCAGAACCACACGTTCCGCGACCACTACCTGGAGGTCGACCTCGACCTGTCGGACGTGCTGTTCATCGCCACCGCCAACGTGCTCGACACCGTGCCCGGCCCACTGCTGGACCGGCTCGAGATCATCTCGATCGACGGCTACACCGAGGACGAGAAGGTCGCCATCGCCCGTGACCACCTCACCGAGCGCCAGCTGTCGGCCAACGGCCTGCGGCCCGACGAGGTGTCGCTGACCGACGCGGCGTACCACGCCATCGTCGCCGGCTACACCCGCGAGGCGGGCGTCCGCGGTCTGGAGCGCCACATCGGCAAGGTGCTCCGCAAGGCGGCCGTCCGGGTCGCCGGCGGGGCCGAGACCCCGATCGTGGTCGACGAGGGCGACGTCCTCGTCGAGCTCCTCGGTCGGGCCCGGTTCCACAGCGAGGAGGTCGCCGAGCGCACCGCGGTGCCCGGCGTGGCCACCGGCCTGGCCGTCACCGGCGCCGGGGGCGACGTGCTCTTCGTCGAGGCCTCGGTCTCCGACGGCGAGCCGGCCCTCCAGGTCACCGGCCAGCTGGGCGACGTCATGAAGGAGTCGGCCCAGATCGCCCTGTCGTGGGTGCGAGCCCACGCCGACTCGGAGCTGATCGACGTCGACGCCGAGTCACTGGCCCGACGGTTCCACGTCCACTTCCCGGCAGGGGCGGTGCCCAAGGACGGCCCCAGCGCCGGCATCACCATGACGACGGCCCTGGTCTCGCTGCTCACCGGGCGCACCGTGCGCAACGAGGTGGCCATGACCGGCGAGGTCACCCTGTCGGGCCGGGTCCTGCCCATCGGGGGCGTGAAGCAGAAGGTGCTGGCCGCCCACCGGGCCGGCATCACCGAGGTCATCCTCCCGGCCCGCAACGGCCCGGACCTGGACGACCTGCCCGACGAGGTCCGCCAGGCCATGACCGTCCACCTGGTCGACGACGTCTCCGAGGTCCTGAAGCTCGCCCTCGCCGCCTGACCCCGCGAGGACCACGAGGTGCCTGGCACCTCGTGGTCCTCGGCGGCGGTCACTCGGTGCCAGGCACCGAGTGACCGCTGGGGATCAGACGGCGGCGTCGGTGCCGGTGTCGAGGAGGAGGGCGATGACGCCGGCGTGGAGGGTGGTGCGGATGCGGGCCAGGCCCGGTCCGGCCTTGCTCGCCAGCGGGGCGGCGAGGGCGACGGCGTCGGGGACGACGCGGTCCTCGTCGGACAGGCCCGACACGATGCCGGCGGCCAGGGCCTCGGGCCCGGTGTAGCGGCGGCCGGTCACCATGGCCTCGTGGGCGGTGGTCGCCGGGAGGCGGGCGGGGATCAGGGCGTTCATGCCGGGCGTGAAGGGCATGCCCAGGTCGACCTCGGGCAGGCACCACCAGCCCCGGTCGGCCCGCATCGTCCGGATGTCATGGCAGAGCGAGAGCATGGCGCCGGCGGCGAAGACGTGGCCGTTGCCGGCGGCGACGGTGGCGCACGGCAGCGCCAGCACCCGCGCCATCAGCGCCTGCACCCGGGCCACGTAGGCGACGAGGTCGTCGCCCACTCCGTCGAGGTCCAGCCCGTTCGAGAAGTACTTGCCGGTGCCCGTGGTGACGAGCGCCCGCGGGCCCTCCGTGCTCTCCACCTCGTCGAGGGCGGCGTCGAAGGCGTCGAGCATGGTGGGGGAGAAGCGGTTCTCGCCGTGGTCCATGCGGAGGACGAACACGTCCCCGTCCCGATCGAGCGTGAGGGGTGCCGCGTCAGCCATGCCGCAGTCTGGCCGCCCGGCCGTGGCGACGGGTCGGCCCACTACCGTCCCGGGACGTGCCCCGCGAACGCGCCCCGGCGACGACGCAGCAGGCGAAGGCGCTGTCCCACCCGATGCGCCTCCGGATCCTGCGTCTCTGCCAGGAGCGGGAGTGGTCGAACGCGCAGCTGGCCCAGCGTCTGAGGTGCGACCCGTCGACGCTGCTCTACCACGCTCGCCTTCTGGTCGCCGCCGGCTTCCTGGAGCAGGGTGAGCCCCGGCAGGGGGCCAGCGGAGCGACCGAGAAGCCCTACCGGGCCACCGGCCTGTCGTGGGACCTCGACGTCAGGGACGACAGCGTCGCCTCGGCCATCCTCCGCGCCTTCCTGGCCGAGCTCCGGGAGGCGGGACCCGCATCGCTGGAAGAGGCGTCGCGCTTCGTGCTCCATCTCGACGACGGCGAGCGACAGGTCCTCCGACAGCGGCTCCAGGCCGTCCTGGACGACTACGACGACACCGACGAGGCTCGTCGCGAGCAGGGCCATCCGCCGGTCGGGGGCCTGCTCGTCCTCCACCGGGTCCTTCCCGACCCCGAGGGGCAGGAGGCCCGGCCGCCGACCTGACACCAGGGCCTGCCGCGCCCGCAACGGGGTATTGGACGTTTCTCCAATCGCGGGTACCGTCACGCCGTGTGATTGGAAGCACGTCCAATGACACCCGCGACGGAGCCCTCGGGCGCCGGTTCTGGCTGCTGGCCAGCGCGACGGGCGCCGCCAACCTCGGCGACGGCATCTTCCGCATCGCCCTCCCGTTGGTGGCGGTGGGGATGACCCGGTCCCCGGTCACGGTGGCCGGTGTCGAGGCGGCCCGGTCGCTCGCCTGGCCCGTCCTCGCCCTCCCCGTCGGCGCGGCCTCCGACCGCCTGGACCGGCGGCGCGTCATGGTCGTCGCCAACGGGGCTCGGGCCGCCCTGGCCTTCGGCGCCGCCGCCCTCCTCGGGCTCCGCGGGCAGTCGATCGTCCTGCTCTACGGGATCGCCGTCGGAGTCGGCGTCGCCGAGGTGTTCTCGGACACCGCCGGCCAGTCCATGCTGCCCTCCGTCGTGGAGCGCGCCGATCTGGGCCGGGCCAACGGCCGCCTCGCCGCCCTCGAGCAGGGCGCCCAGCAGTTCGTGGGCCCGCCGGTGGTCGGGTTCCTCATCGCCCTGGGGGCCAGTGCGGCCTTCGTCGGACCGGCGGTGCTCTGGGCGGTCGCCGTCGTCGTGCTGTGCCGCCTGAGGGGGCGGTTCCAGCCGGTCCGCGCCCGGGGCTCGTCGACCGTGCGCTCCGAGATCGGCCAAGGCCTGCGGTTCGTCGCCGGCCGCCCCGTCCTGCGGTTGATGGCCGGGTCGGTCGGCGTCGCCAACCTCGCCACCTCGGCGGCGGGATCGGTGCTCGTCCTGTTCGCCGTGGGCGAGAGCTCCTCCCTCGGCCTCGACGAGTCCCACTTCGCCCTCCTGATCCTGGTCGCCGCGGTCGGGGGCATCCTCGGCTCGCTCCTGTACGAGCCGGTGGCGAGGCGGCTCGGGCGCGCCCTGGGCCTGAAGGTCGCCATCGTCGGCATCGCCGTGTCCGTCGGCGTCCCGGCCGTGTCGACCGACGTCTGGGTCGTTGCCGGCACGATGTTCGTCGGGGGAGCGGCGATCATGCTGTGGAACGTCCCGACGGTCGCCTACCGCCAGGCGCTGACGCCCGACCACCTGCTGGGCCGGGTCAACAGCGTGTACCGGCTCGTGGCCTTCGGCACCATGCCCCTCGGGGCCGTCCTCGCCGGCGTGACCGCCGAGGCCATCGGTCTCCGCAGCGTGTTCGCCGCCTCCGCGCTCGTCACGCTGGCCCTGCTGGTGCCCATCGGACGGCTCGGCGATGCGGCCCTGGCGGAGCCCGATCCGGCCACCGACGAGGGCATCGCCCGCGCCGTTCCCGCGCCCTCGGCACCGGCGTGACCTCGGGGCGCGGCCGGTTCGGAGCGGCCAACACATCTTGCCCAAGATTCTTGCCCAAGATTTCTTGACTATCGCTCCGGTCCCGGTCACAGTGGCCTGCGTCACGCCGACCACGACCGCCGGGAGGAGGCACCGATGGCGCAGGATCGCCCCGTCACCTACAAGCCCTCCCGGTACTCCAGTGCGGCCCGTGACGACGACGGGGCGCTGATCCTCGCCAACCACGCCACGGGGGCCATCGGCGTCGTGCCCGCGGACGAGGCCGCGATCGCAGCCGCCGCCCTCCGCCCGGCCACGACGACCGATGGCCCCCT
>DATHEV010000962.1:0-2755 GCA_035318405.1 Iamia sp. | reverse complement strand
CCCTCGCCCCGCTGCGCGCCTTCGTCAGCAGCGGGATGGGGAAGGCCCGCAAGGCGGCATCACCCCGCGCCGGTCGGCCGCGGCCGGGACGGCTCAACCGGCAGGGCCCGCCGGCGGCCGCCGGGCGCTGGTCGCTGGTGGCGCCGCTGCGCGCTCCGGTGTCGCCCAGCGAGGCGGCGCTGGCCCGGGCCCAGCAGCTGCTCGAGCGTCACGGCGTGCTCACCCGCGAGGCGGCCCTCGCCGAGGGGATCGAGGGTGGCTTCGCCGGCGTCTACCCCGTGCTCCGGGCCATGGAGGACAAGGGCTCCGTCCGCCGCGGCTACTTCGTCTCCGGGCTGGGCGCGGCCCAGTTCGCCCTGCCCGGAGCCGTCGACCGCATCCGGGCCGAGCGTGAGCCCGCCGCCACCCGCCGGGGGGCACGAGCCCGAGTCGAGCCGCTGCTGCCCGTCGAGGTGCCACCGGCCGACGCGCCGCTCCCCGTGGCCGACACCGACGCCGACGCCGCCGGTGATGACGGGCTGGGCGGCTCGGGGTGGGACCTCGGCGGCGACGACGGCCTGCCCGCCGGGTGGACGGCCGAGCCCGAGCCGTACTCCGGGGGCTGGGGCGACGACCCGTACCCCGACGGCGTCGACGACGAGGTCGACCTCGACGCTCCGGTCGTCCCCCTGGTGCTGGCGGCCACCGACCCGGCCCAGCCCTACGGCGCCGCCCTGCCGTGGCCGGCGTCGTCGGGTCGCCCGGCCCGGGCGGCCGGCGCCCACGTGGTGCTGGTCGACGGTCGACCGCTGGCCTACCTCGAGCGGGGCGGCCGCACGGTGAGCCTCTTCCCCGGAGCCGCCGGTCGGGTGGCGGCCGACGGCGACGACACCACCACGGTCGACGGCCGCACCGCGGACGACGACACCTGCTGGGTCGACGCCCTCGTCGCCCTGGTCCGCACCGGGCGCCGCCGCAGCGTCGAGATCACCAAGGTCGACGCCCTGCCGGTCCGCGAGACCGACGCCGCCGAGCACCTCGTCGCCGCCGGCTTCCGCGATTCCTACCGCGGCCTCGTCTACCGGGGCTGAGCCTCAGCCGATCAGCGCCGCAGCACAGTGGACATGAGCGTGACGGCGGCGATCTGGAGTCCGACCATCCACATGATGAGCCGGAGGCCCAGCTTGTGCATCTCGGTCCGGAGCCGAGACTCCGTCAGCTCGAGCATCGACTTCGTCACGAAGGGATCACGGTCGCCGCTCGGGAAGTTCGAGAGCATCTCGCCGACGGCCTCCTCGTCTCCGACCATCTCGGACAGCCGTCGGTAGAGGACGGCGCGGTTGCGTTCTGTGAGCACGGTGGCTCTCCTGTCGATCGCAGGGACATCGGCAGGGGAAGTGGCGCCAGTCTACCATTCAAGTGGCAGGTCATGCCTGTTACTCGTCAGAAGCGTCGCCGCCCTCCCAGCGCTCGTCCTCGGCGTCCCAGGCCTCGTTGCGGGCCTTGGTGGTGCTCTGCCAGTCCTCGGCGGCCTGGCGCGTCGGGTACGGCCCGAGCGCCTCGAGGTCGCGGGGCCGCTCGGCGCTGGTGACGGCGCGCCCGTTGGTCAGATCCCACCACCACGTGTCCTCGGCCATCGCCGGACCTCCTCGTGTTGCTCGTCTCCCCCGACCTTGCCACGCCGCGCTGCCATCCCCACCCCGACAGCGCGAGCATGGGCCCGTGGGCACCCCCCTGATCCCCGATCCCACCACCGGCCCGGCCCGGCCGGAGCCCGACGAGGGCCCGCTGGCCGAGCTCATCCGCCCCTTCGTGATCGTCGCCGTGGTGGTGGCGGTGATGTGGGCCGAGGAGCTGGTCGACCTGATCCTGCCCGGCGGGCAGCCGTTGAACGATCTGGGCGTCCGCCCGCGGACCGGACGCGGGCTGCTCGGGATCCCGCTGATGCCGTTCCTGCACGACGGGTTCCGCCACCTGTTCGGCAACACGCTCCCGTTCCTCGTGATGGGCGGGGCCATCGCCAGCGGCAGCATCGCCCGCTTCGCCCGGGTGGCGGCGATCGTCGGCGTCACCAGTGGGCTCGGGGTGTGGCTGTTCGCCCGTGGCGGCACGGTGCACATCGGCGCCAGCGGCGTCGTGTTCGGCTTCCTCACCTACCTGCTGGCCCGGGGCGTGATCGCCCGCAAGGTCACGTGGATCCTCGGGGGACTGGTGGTGCTCGTCGTCTACGGCGGGATCCTCTGGGGCCTGCTGCCGACGCCCGGCGTCTCGTGGACGGGCCACGTCTTCGGCGCCGCCGGCGGCGTCCTGGCCGCTTGGATCCTCCACCGCCGCACCCCCGACACCGCCCTCTGACCCGTCCGCCCGCTCGGTCGGCGCCCCCCCGCGACCGGTCGTAGGGTCCCGGCCATGGCCGACATCAACGCCCTCGACGCCACCGCTCAGGCCGACCTCGTCCGCACCGGGGAGGTCTCCGCCGTCGAGCTGGTGCAGGCCGCCGTCGACCGGGCCGAGGCGACGAGCGACCTCAACGCCGTCATCCACCCCCGCTACCAGGAGGCCGTCGACGAGGCGGGTGGCGACCTGCCCGACGGGCCCTTCCGGGGCGTGCCGTTCGTGCTCAAGGACCTCGACGGCACCGCCGCCGGGCTGCCCCTGCACATGGGCACCAAGGTCCTGCGGGACCGCGGCTACGTCTCGCCGGTCGACGACACCCTGACCCGGCGCTTCCGGGCCGCCGGCCTGGTCATCATCGGCAAGACCAACACGCCCGAAT
>DATHEV010000961.1:0-4200 GCA_035318405.1 Iamia sp. | reverse complement strand
GCCTCGCCCGACGACCTCCAGGCCTACGTCGACCACCCGGCCCACCAGAAGGTCGTCACCGAGCTGATCCGCCCCGTCGCTGCCTCGGTCAGCCGCGCCCAGGTCGCTGGACCGTGAGGGGCACGCACACCGGCACCGCCTTCAACGGCGTCGAACCCGACGGCGAGCCCGTCGAGATCAACGGCACCGCCGTCCTCCGGATGCGCGACGGGCTGATCGTCGAGCACTGGGGTGGCCCGCACTGCCAGGACGGGGTCGGCCTCACCCACTGACGGTCCTCGGGCGGCAGCAGACCTAGGGTCGCCACCATGTCCGACACACCCTGGATGGGCGACGCCTGCTCGCTGGTCGATGCCTTCCGGTCCGGCGAGCGCTCGCCGGCCGAGGAGCTCGAGGCCTGCCTCGCCGCCATCGACGCCTCCGAGCTCAACGCCTGGTCCCACCTCGACCGCGAGGGCGCCCGCGCTGCCGTCGCCGCGGCCGACACGTCGCTGCCGTTCGGCGGCGTCCCCGTCGGCATCAAGGAGCTCGACAAGGTCGAGGGCTGGCCCGACACCGAGGCGTCGCTGGTCTTCGCCGACCGGATCGCCGCCTACACCAGCACCATGGTCAGCCGCCTCCGGGCCGCGGGCGGCGCCGCCTTCGTGGGCCAGACCATCGCCAGCGAGTTCGGCGGCATGAACATCTCGATCACCAAGGAGAACGGGATCTCCCACAACCCGTGGCGGCACGGCGCGACCGCCGGTGGGTCGTCGGGCGGCTCGGCCGCGGCGGTGGCCGGCGGGCTGGTGCCGATCGCCAGCGGCGGCGACGGCGGCGGGTCGATCCGCATCCCGGCCGGGTTCAACGGCCTGGTGGGCATGAAGGGCACGGCCGGGCGCATCCCCCGCGGCCCGCACATGCTGGTCCACCCCATGACAGTGGTCGTCGGCTGTCTGGCCCGGTCGATCCGCGACGTGGCCCGCTGGTACGACGTCACGTCGGGCTACGACTCCCGCGACCCCTACTCCCTCCCCCGCATCGAGGGGTGGGAGCGCGACCTCGGCACCCACGACCTCCGCGGGCTGCGGGTGGCGATCGCGCCGACCCTCGGCTCGGCGGTCGTGGCCGACGGCGTGCAGGAGCGGGTCGTCGCCGCCGGCGAGGCCCTGGCCCGCGACGCCGGGCTGACCATCGTCGACGTCGAGGTGAAGCTGCCGACCCTCGACCTGGCCTGGGCCCTGGGCAACCTGGTCGGCCTCAAGATGGAGCTGGGCGACCTGTGGCCCGCCTGCAAGGACGACCTCACCAAGGAGATCGCCTTCGGCCTGGAGATCGCCGAGAGCATGGTGAACCTGGAGACCTCGGCCCGGGGCGAGGCCTCCCGCACCATGTGCAACGAGGCCATGGCCGACGTCTTCGACCAGGTCGACCTGGTCATCTGTGCCACCAACCCCGACGTCGCGTTCCCGGCCCACGTGTCGTCCAACAACCGGGTGGCGGGCCAACGGGTGGAGGTGGGCAACAACGGGGCCCTCACCATCCCGGCCAACATCAGTGGCAACCCCGGCATCTCGATCCCGATCGAGCCGCTGGACGGCCTGCCGGTGGGGATGCAGATCATGGGCCGCCACCACGCCGACGCCCTCCTGCTCGACCTGGGCCTGGTGGCCGAGCGCACCAGCCCCTGGCCCCTCGTCGCCCCCGGCGCACCGGTGTAGGAATCATCCGCGGTGGGGAGGGGTTGAACCAGACGCACCGTCACAGGTCGCTGACCAGGGGCGATGCTTCACTGTCACACCCCTCCCCCATAGTGATCCCCATGGCACGACAGCTCGACCTCCTCCCCCCGGTCGAACCGGATTGGCGCATCGACGACGAGTACCGCGAGGCCGGTCGTCGGGGCATCGTCAAGGCCCGCGCGGCCCTCGAGGCGGCCCGGTCCCGGACCGATCGGGAGCAGCAGCACCACCACCGCACCGCCGCCTGATCCCCCCTTCGGACCTCCTCCCGTTCGTCGATGTCGACGACGAGGCGGGGGATCGTGGGTTGGGGGCCGGCGCACCCGGTGGTAGGGAGACGCGACCCCGCCGCCTGCCTCCGATGAGCCTGCGATGAGCCCCCGCCCATGAGCACCTTCGATCCCGCCACCGACGTCCGCCCCGAGGTCATCGCCGCCCTCCTCGACCGGCGCAGCACCGCCGCCCTCGTCGAGCCCGGTCCCTCCCCCGCCCAGATCGACACCATCCTGCGGGCCGCCACCACCGCCCCCGACCACGGCCGCATCCGCCCCTGGCGCTTCGTGGTCGTCAGCGGCGAGGCCCGCACCGCCTTCGCCGACGCCCTGGAGGACGGCGGCCTCACCCGCGATCCCGAGCTCAGCGACGGCCGGCGCGAGAAGCTGCGCGCCAAGGCCTTCGTGGCCCCGACCCTGGTCGCCGTGGTGGCCGCCCCACGACCGGCCAAGGTCGAGCGCTGGGAGCAGGTCGTCTCGGCCGGCTGCACCGGCTACGCCATGGTGCTGGCCGCCCACGCCCTGGGGCTGGGCGCCATCTGGAAGAGCGTCCCGTTCCGCACCGGCCCGGCGCTGCGGGAGCTGTTCGGGATGGGCGACGACGACGAGCTCCTGGGCTGGGTCCTCCTCGGCACGCCCGCCGACCCGGCCACCACCATCGGCCGCCCGGAGCCCGACCTCACCGGCCTCGCCTTCCACCTCACCGCCACCGGCACCCTCGCCCCCCACTGAGGCCCCCGGCTCACCCGTCCCCTCGGCACGGAGCGGGCGCGGCCAGGAGGCCGCGGACGGGGTGGGGCGGTAGGTTCGGCGCATGTCCGAAGTCGTGATCGTCGAGGCCGTGCGCACCCCCGTGGGGCGGCGCAACGGTGCCCTCTCCACCGTCCACCCCGCCGACCTGCTGGGGACGGCGCTGACCGCCCTGGTCGAGCGTTCGGGCATCGATCCGGGCGTGGTCGAGCAGGTCGTGGGGGGCTGCGTCAGCCAGGTGGGCGAGCAGTCGTTCAACACCACCCGCACGGCGTGGCTCTCGGCCGGCCTGCCCCTGGAGACGGCGGCCACCACCGTCGACACCCAGTGCGGATCGTCGCAGCAGGCGACCAACCTGGCCACCAGCCTGGTGGGCGCCGGCGTGGCCGAGGTGGCCGTGGCCTGCGGCGTCGAGCTGATGAGCCGCATCCCCATCGGGTCCAACTCCTCGAAGAAGCTGGGTCTGGGCGTGCCCATCCCCAAGGCCTACTTCGGCCAGTACGAGTTCACGTCGCAGTTCGAGGGCGCCGAGCGCATCGCCGAGAAGTGGGGCATCTCCCGCGACGACACCGACGCCTTCGGGTTCCGCTCCCAGCAGCTGGCCGCCCAGGCGTGGCAGGAGGGCCGCTTCGGCGCCCAGGTCGTCGAGGTCGACGCCCCCGACGTCGACGACGAGGGCAAGGCGCTCGACACGACCCATCACGTCGCCCGGGACGAGGGTCTGCGGGAGACGACGCTCGAGAAGCTGGCCACGCTCAAGCCCGTGGCCCGGGAGGACGGCGTCCACACCGCCGGGTCGAGCTCGCAGATCTCCGACGGTGCCGCCGCCCTGCTGCTGATGACCGCCGAGCGGGCCGCCGCCCTGGGGCTCACGCCGCGGGCCCGGGTCGTCGACACCTGCCTCGTCGGCGTCGACCCCGTGCTCATGCTGACCGGGCCCATCGACGCCACCCAGCGGCTCGTCGAGCGGACCGGCATCGGCGTCGACCAGATCGACGTCTTCGAGGTCAACGAGGCCTTCGCCTCGGTGGTGCTGGCCTGGCAGAAGGAGCTGGGCGTCGACCCCGACCGGGTCAACCCCAACGGCGGCGCCATCGCCCTGGGCCACCCCCTGGGTGCCACCGGCTCCGTGCTGATCACCAAGGCCCTCCACGAGCTCGAGCGCACGGGCGGCCGCTACGGCCTGATCTCGATGTGCTGCGGTGGCGGCCTGGGCACCGGCACCCTCATCGAGCGCCTGGGCTGACCGGCCTCACTGTCACACCCCTCGCGTAGGGTCATCGTGCAGACGAGCTGACGCTCGGATCGCGGCTCCAGCCGCCGGAATCCCCTCACCGGAGGTCCCGCCGTGCGTCGCGCCCGACACCTGCCCACCCTGTTCACCCTCGCCCTGCTCCTGTCGGGGTGCTCGCTCCTCGGCCGGGGCGGCTCGGCCCCGCCCGGCACGGCCACCGTGG
>DATHEV010000960.1:0-4169 GCA_035318405.1 Iamia sp. | reverse complement strand
GGTGGCGCAGCGCCTCCCGTGGCTCCTGTTCACCCTCCCGGCCGGCGTCATCACCGACCGGGTCGACCGGCGCAAGGCGATGATCGCCATGGACGTGGTCCGCGCCGCCCTGACGGCCGGCGTGGCCGTCGCCGTCCTCGGCCTGGGCAACGGCCTCCCGTCCCCCGACGACCTGGCCTCGGTCGAGGGCACCCGCACCGGTCTCTACCTCGTCGTGGTGCTGGCCAGCCTCCTGCTGGGCTGCGCCGAGGTGCTGCGGGACAACTCGGCCCAGACCATCCTCCCGGCCATCGTCCCGGCCGAGCACCTCGAGCGGGCCAACGGCCGCATGTGGTCGGCCGAGGAGGCCGCCAACGCCTTCATCGGGCCGCCGCTCGGGAGCCTCCTGCTGGCCGTGTCGTTCGTCCTGCCCTTCGTCTTCGACGCCGCCAGCTTCGCCGTCGCCGCCGCCCTGATGTTCCTCGTCACCGGCTCGTTCCGGAGCCGCCCGGCCGCGGCCGAGGGGAGCCCACCGGAGCCGGCGACGTCGTGGACGACCGACCTCAAGGAGGGCGTCCGCTGGCTCTGGCACCACCCGCTCCTGCGCACGCTGGCCATCGTGCTCGGCGCCCTCAACGCCGTCGGCTCGATGCAGATCGGCATCCTCGTCCTCTTCGCCCAGGAGGTCCTCGACACGTCCCCTCTCGAGTTCTCGGTCCTCACGATGGGCGCCGCGGTGGGCGCGGTGGCCGGCGGCTACCTCGCCGCACCGGTGAAGGAACGTCTGGGCAGCGGCCCCAGCCTCTGGCTGACCCTCGGGTTCGGCGTCGTCGTGCCCGTCGTGATCGGGCTGACCTCGACGTGGCTCGTCGTGGTGGTCACCTTCGCCGTCTTCGGCCTCGCCTCGGTGATCTGGAACGTGATCACGGTGTCGCTGCGCCAGACGATCATCCCCGGCCACCTCCTCGGCCGGGTCAACAGCGTCTACCGCTTCTTCGGCTGGGGGATGATGCCGATCGGCACGGCCCTGGGCGGCCTGCTCGTCGTCGTGTCCGAGCCCGTCTGGGGCCGGGAGACGGCGCTGCGGGTGCCGTGGTTCGCCAGTGCCGCCATCGGCGTGGCCATCGCCGTCTACGCCATCCCCCGCCTCACCACCGAGCGCATGGATGCCGCCCGTGCCGCCGCCATGGCCGAGACGGGTGGCAGCGAGGCCGCAGTCGCCGAGACGGCCGGCGACTGAGGACGAACCACCTCAGACCTCGACGGTGTCGTCCTCCCGCCAGGGCGTGACGCCGACCTGGCGGCCGGCCTCCTCCAGGACGGCCATGACCTCGAGCGTCGCCGACAGCGGCATGATCTCGCTCTCGGTCCGGCCCTGCCGCACGGCGTCGGTGACCTCGACCAGCTCGTGGCTGTACCCGATGCCCACGGGCGGGAGGTCGACCCGTTCCGGCGCGGCCCCGAGCGGGCGCAGGGTGAAGCCGTGCGGGTGGTGGAACCGGGGCTTGAGCTCGATGCTCCCACCGGTGCCGTCGATGCGGGCGCGGCCGACCGACGGGCTGCGGATCGAGCACGTCAGCGTGGAGGTCGCCTCACCCGAGTGGACGAGGAGGAGGGCCACCTCGGCATCGACGCCCGTGTCGGTGAGGGTCCCCCGGGCGACCACCTCGGTCGGCGGGCCCAGCAGCAGGTGGGCCAGATTGGTGACGTAGACACCGAGGTCGAGGAGGCCGCCGCCGCCCAGCTCGGGGGCGAAGAAGCGGTTCGTCGGGTCCTGGGGGGCGGCGATCCCGAGATCGGCCTGGATCGAGCGGACCTCGCCGATGGCGCCGTCGGCGATCAGCTCCCGGACCCGGGCGATGGTCGGGAGGAACCGGGTCCACATCGCCTCCATGGCGAACACGCCCGCGGTTCGGGCCGCGTCGACGACCGCCTGGGAGCCGGCGAGGGTGGCGGTGAAGGCCTTCTCGACCAGCACGTGCTTGCCGGCGGCGATGGCCGCCAGGGCGATCGCCTGGTGCTGCGGGTGGGGCGTGGCGATGTAGACGACGTCGACCTCGGGGTCGTCGATCAGGGCCCGGTAGCTGCCGTGGGCCCGCTCGGCCCCGTGTTCGGTAGCGAAGGCCTCGGCCCGCGCCGCCGACCGCGACCCGACCGCGACCAGCCGGGCGCCGGGCACCAGGGGCAGGTCGAGGGCCACGGCCCCCGCGATGCGGCCGGGACCGGCGAACCCCCAGCGGACGTCGTCGCTCATCGCCGGAGCCTCGCACGTCGTCGGCGACGGCACCGGCGACGGCGACGGCACCGGCGGCACACTGGGCCGGTGACCACGTCCTCCGCCTCCGCCGCCGGATCGTTCGCCATCGGCGGCGACCTGTCCGTCCACCGCCTCGGCTTCGGGGCCATGCGGCTCAAGCGCGAGGCGGACGATCCCACGCCGGACGAGCGGGAGGCGGCGTACGCCGTCCTGCGGCGCGCCGTCGAGCGGGGCGTGACCCTCATCGACACGGCGCCCCTCTACGGCCCCAGCGAGGAGCTCATCGGCGCGGCCTTCCCGACCTACCCCGACGGCGTCCACGTCGTGACCAAGGTCGGCATCGTGCACACCGGCGACGCCTTCGTGCACCGGGGCCGGCCGGAGCAGATCCGCGAGGACTGCGAGCGGAGCCTCCGCCGTCTGCACCTGGAGATGATCCCTCTCTCGCAGCTCCACGCCGTCGATCCCGACGTTCCCATCGAGGAGAGCGTCGGCGGGCTGGCCGAGCTCCAGCGCGAGGGCAAGGTCCGCCACATCGGCCTGTCGAACGTCGATGTCGACCAGCTCCGCCGGGCCCAGGCCGTGGCCTCGATCGCCAGCGTGCAGAACCGCTTCAGCCTGGCCCAACGGGCATCGACCGACGTGCTCGACGTGTGCACCGACGAGGGCATCGCCTTCCTCCCGTGGCAGCCCCTCGCCCACGACGGCCTGACCCCGGAGGGCGACCAGGCCCTGGCCCACGCCGCCAGCCGCCTCGGCGCCACGACCCGCCAGGTCGCCCTGGCCTGGGTGCTGGGCCGCTCCCCCGCCGTCGTCGCCATCCCCGGCACCGGGAGCCTCGACCACCTGGAGGAGAACGTGGCCGCCGCCGGCCTCGTCCTCACCCCCGAGGAGCGCACCGCCCTCGACGCCGCCTGAGGTGGATGTCGGCGGTCGCGTCGGGCAGGGTGGCGACCATGCCCGACACCCCTGACGCATCCCGCTCCGGCTCCTTCCTGATCGGCGGCGACGTGCCGGTGCACCGCCTCGGCTTCGGCGCCATGCGCATCACCGGCGACGGTGTCTGGGGTCCACCGGCCGACCGGGACGCCGCCATCGCCGTCGTCCGCCGCGCCGTCGAGCTGGGCACGACGCTGATCGACACGGCCGACTCCTACGGCCCCGACGTGAGCGAGGAGATCCTCGGCGAGGCCCTCGCCCCGTACCCCGATGATGTCGTCATCGCCACCAAGGCCGGCTGGGACCGGCCGGGCCCCGGCGTGTGGACCCCGCACGGCGACCCGGCCCACATCACGCAGGCCTGCGAGGGCAGCCTGCGGCGGCTGAGGCTCGACGTCATCCCGCTGTTCCAGATGCACACACCCGACCCCGAGGTGCCCTACGAGGAGTCGGTCGGCGCCTGCGCCGACCTCCAGGCCGCGGGCAAGATCCGCCACATCGGCCTGTCGAACGTCGACGTCGACGAGCTGCGCCGGGCCCAGGCGATCACCACGGTCACCACGGTCCAGAACCGCTACAACCTCACCGACCGGTCGTCGCAGGACGTGCTCGACGTCTGCGCCGCCGAGGGCATCGGCTTCATCCCCTGGGCTCCGCTGGCCCCCGGCGAGGACGACCACCCTGCGGTGGTGGCGGCGGCCGATCGCCTCGGCGCCACCTCCCGCCAGGTCGCCCTGGCCTGGCTCCTGGGCCGGTCGCCGGTGATGCTGCCCATCCCCGGCACCGGGAGCGTCGCCCACCTCGAGGACAACGTCGGCGCCGCCGGCCTCGAGCTCACCGACGACGAGCGCGCCGCGCTGGATGCCGCCGTCTAGGGCGTGTCCTGTAGTTCGTGTTGGCGGAGCCAGAGGACGATGGCTGCGATGGTGAGCCCGGCTTGGTAGTAGGCGAGGCGCTTGGCGTAGCGGGTGGCGAGGTCGCGGAACTGCTTGAG
>DATHEV010000959.1:0-4244 GCA_035318405.1 Iamia sp. | reverse complement strand
CTGCATGACCTTCTCGAGGACCGGGACGAGGTCGCGGACCGAGGTGACCTTGCCGGCGAAGAACAGGATCAGGGCGTCGTCGAGCACGACCTCCATCCGATCCGTGTCGGTGACGAAGTAGGGCGAGATGTAGCCCTTGTCGAAGCGCATGCCCTCGACCAGGTCCATCTCGAGGCCGAACGTGTTCGACTCCTCGACGGTGATGACGCCGTCCTTGCCCACCTTGTCGAGGGCCTCGGCGATGAAGCCGCCGATCTCGGGATCGTTGTTGGCCGAGATCGAGGCGACGGACGCGATGTCGTCCTTGGAGTCGATCTCCCGAGCGCTGGCGCTCAGGGCGGCGACGGCAGCCTCGACGGCGGCCTCGATGCCCCGCTTGAGCGACATCGGGTTGGCGCCGGCGGCCACGTTGCGCAGGCCCTCGCGGACCAGGGCCCGGGCCAGCACCGTGGCGGTGGTGGTGCCGTCACCAGCGACGTCGTCGGTCTTCTTGGCGACCTCCTTGACGAGCTCGGCACCGATGCGCTCGTAGGGATCCTCGAGATCGATCTCCTTGGCGACGCTGACGCCGTCCTTGGTGATCGTGGGAGCTCCCCACTTCTTCTCCAGGACGACGTTGCGGCCCTTGGGGCCGAGGGTGACGCTGACAGCGTCGGCGAGCTGGTTCATGCCCGCCTCGAGCGCGCGACGAGCAGTCTCGTCGAAGGCGATGATCTTGGCCATCCCCTGGTCTCCTTCTTTGGGAAGCGAATTGGCACTCTCACGAGGAGAGTGCCAACAGCCAACCACCTCCGGGCGCCGTTAGCAACCGCGGCCCGCGACTGCTAACCGCCGGTGGGGTGGGGAACCCCCCAGATCCGGTCCTAGGCCTGCTCTGGGGTCGTCCCAGGTGGGGTTGCGACGGTGCGTCGACGGCTCAACGCCGAGCCGTTCGACGAGAGGAAGCCCACCGTGAACACCACCTCCCCCATCCCCCGCCGCCGTCTGCGCCCCCTGGCCGCCGTCGGTGCCGGACTGGGCGTGGCCCTCCTGGCCACGCTCGCCCCCACCGCCCCCGCCGGGGCCACCACCGACCGCGAGCCCGTCACCGGGCTGGCGTCGGTCGACCGCACCGGCGGCGCCGCCGACGACATCGCCCTCAACCCCAGCGTCTCCGACGACGGCCGCTTCATCGCCTTCGAGAGCCGAGCGTCGGACCTCGTCGGTGGCGACACCAACGCCCGGGTCGACATCTTCGTCCGCGACACCTTGGCCTCGACGACGGTCAGGATCACCCGCGGACACACGGGCGGCCAGCAGGCCAACGGCTCCAGCGCCAACGCCGCCATCAGCGGCAGCGGTCGCTACATCGTCTTCGAGTCGCTCGCCTCGAACCTGGTCCCGTCCGACACCAACGCCACGCGCGACGTCTTCCACTTCGACATGGCCACCGGCATCACCCGCCGGGTCAGCGTGGCCGACGGTGGCGGCCAGCACTACGCCGACTCCCGCAACGCCGACGTCTCCGACGGCGGCACCCAGGTCGTGTTCGAGGCCGACGGCGGGCTCGCGGCCGGCGACAGCAACGACAAGCCCGACGTGTACCTCCGGGACATCGCCGCCAGCACGACCGAGCGCATCTCGGTGGACGACGGCGAGCTCGGGCTCTACGACGGCACCCACCCGGCCATCAGCGGCAACGGGCGCTTCGTCGTCTTCGAGTCCCTCGACGCCCTCGACAACCAGGACGCGGTGCGGGACGTCCTCATCCGGGACCGGGCCGCGCCGGGCTGGACCAACCTGGTCAGCACGGCCAACGGCGTCCCCGCCACCGCGTCCTCCTTCGCCCCGGCGATCAGCGAGAACGGCGACGTCATCGCCTTCGAGACCGAGGCCACCAACCTCCACAGCGGCGGCATCCAGGACACCAACGGCGTTCGGGATGTGCTGGTCCACCGACGATCGACCAACACCACCGTGCGGGCGTCGGTCGGTCCGCAGGGCGTCCAGGGGCCGTACCCGTCGGCGGGCGCCCAGCTCGACGACACCGGCACCAAGGTCCTGTTCTCGACCCGCAACGCCTTCGTAACCGGCGACTCCAACGACCGGCCCGACGTGTTCGTCCGGGACCTGACCAACGGCGTGAACGTGCGCCCCAGCGTCGGGACCCTCGGGAACCAGGTGTACGGCGACATGCTGACCGGCACCGACCTGAGCGGCGACGGCCGGGTCGGGGCCTTCTCCCAGCGCGTGGGCAGCAGCCCCCACCCGAGCATCTGGTTCCGGGGCAGCTTCGAGCAGGGCCCCTACGGCGAGATGAGCGCCCTGATCGGTGACCTCCACCAGGCCTTCGAGACCCCGCTCACCGCCGGGCAGGCGGGCATCGTCAACAACGACCTGCGCACCGGGATCTCGAGCACCGAGTCGCTGATCGACGACCTGGCCCACGGGTCCTTCGACGACATCCGCGGCCCCGTGATCCGGCTCTACTGGGCCTACTTCGAGCGCCGTCCCGAGCAGGCCGGCCTCGAGTTCTGGGTCCAGCAGCGCATGGGCGGCCGGAGCCTGGCGTCGATCGCCCAGTTCTTCGCCACCTCGCCCGAGTTCCAGGCGCTCTACGGCAACACCTCGAGCAGCACCTTCGTCACGCTCGTCTACCAGAACGTCCTCGACCGGGACCCCGAGGCCGACGGCCTCGCCTACTGGACCAACCGGCTGAACCAGGGCCTCACGACCAGGGGCACGATGATGATCGGCTTCTCCGAGTCGGCCGAGGGTCGGCTGCTGATGCGGGGTGAGGTCGACACGATCCTCCTCCACGTCGGTCTCCTGGGGACGGTCCCGCCAGTGCCGGTGTTCACCGCCGACGTGCAGCTCCTCGAGGGCGGCAACGGCCAGGTCACCGAGGTGCTGGCCCGCCAGATCCTCGTGTCGCCCGAGCTGGCGGCTCGGGTGGGCTGAGAGGCCGAGCCCCGAGGCCTCTCAGATGTGACGGGCGGGCTCAGGACCCTGAGGTGCGCGGGACGAGGACCGATCTCCCGCGATCACGGCGCAGGAGAGGTCCTGAGCCCACCTGCCTCGGGCCCAGAGCCGGGTCGTGCCCTCGGGTGCGACCCGGCTCTGTCGCGCCCGGGCTCCGATCGCCGACGCGACCTGCGAGCCTCCAGATCGGTCCCAGGATCCCGCCAGGCGCGACCCGCAAGGTGAGCTCCATGGACATGCTCACCCTCCCCCGCCCCACCGCCGCCCGCTCGGTCGGCCCTCGCCGCCCCCGCCTCGGCCCCGCCGGTGCCATCTCGCCCCCGGAGCTGGGGACGCTGCTGGCACGCGCCCACCGGGCCGGCCGGGCCGACCGTCGGGTCCTCCCGTGGTGGGCCGATCCCCCCGTCGGCTCCTCGCGCTGGGACGAGCTGGTGACGGCCCTCGGCGCCGCCGGCCCCCGCCCGGGCGTCGACCTGGCCGTGGCGCTGGCCCGCCAACGGGCCGAGCTCGTCGCCCTCGACGCCCTGGTCGAGCGGGCCCGGGCCGTGCAGCCGTGCCACCGCCGCTTCGGCCCCGACAGCCTCCGGCGAGACGCCGGTGGCCGGCTCTGCGTCATCGGCTGGGGCGAGCTCGAGCCCGCCGACCCCGGCCACGACCTGGCCGCCGTGCTCCACGGCGTCCTCGCCCTGAACCCCGCTCGGTCCCGCGAGCTGGTCGCCGCCTACCGCGCCGCCGGCGGGCACGGGACGGTCGACCGGCCGGGCTCGTTCTCGCTGGCCATCGTCCGCCACGGCCGCGCCCTGGAGGCGGCCGTCGAGGGTTGGTTGCAGTCCCGCACCCCGGCCGAGCGCGACCGCCGGACGGACGCCGTCGAGCGGCTGCTGGCCCTGCGCCCGACCCGTCCGGGGATCGACCGGGTCCTGGACGCGCTCGCCACCGGGTGCTGACGCCCGGGCCGGATCAGGCGCGGGTGCCGGCCGCCTCGTGGCAGGTCTCGGCGGCGGCCTCGGCCACCTCGGCGTCACCGGTCCGCTCGCCCGAGGTGTAGCCGAGGTCGGCGGCCACGGACACCAGGGCGTCCACGACGACGGGGTCGAAGTGGGTGCCGCGGCCGTCCTCGATGTGGGCCAGGGCGACCTGGGGCGGCAAGCCGGCGCGGTACGAGCGGTCGGAGGTCAGGGCATCCCAGACGTCGGCCACGGCGGCCACCCGAGCCACCAGCGGGATGGCCGTCCCGACCAGGCCGTGGGGGTAGCCGGTGCCGTCCCAGCGCTCGTGGTGGT
>DATHEV010000958.1:0-4372 GCA_035318405.1 Iamia sp. | reverse complement strand
AGTCGGACCAGGACGTCGTCGTCGCCCGGCTCGGGGGCGAAGGCGAGGCGCAGCAGGTGGTCGGCGACGTAGCCCGACGTGTTGAACGTCTCGTCGGTCTTCATGCGCACGAACTGCTCGTGGCGGGGGAAGGCCTCCGGGGTGCTGGCCCGGATCGCCTCCTGCATCCCGGTGTCGACCACACCGGGAGCGACGGCGACGACCCGCAGGGCGGTGTCGGCCTCCTCCTCGGCGAGCGCCAGGCAGAGGGCGTCGACCGCCGCCTTCGACGCCGCGTAGGGCGCCCAGCCGGCGGTGGGGTTGCGCCCCGCGCCCGACGAGATGGCGAGGAAGGCCCCGCCCGCGGGCCGGCCGCGCACGTGTCGGGCGTAGGCCGCGGCGGTGTGGGCGAGGCCCTCGACGTTGGTGCGGAAGGCGGCCGCCACCTCGTCGGGGTCGTCGTCGCGCAACGGCCCGAGCGGGCCGAGGATCCCGGCGTTGGCGACGCAGAGGTCGAGCGGCCCGAGGGCGGCGGCGGCCCCGGCGACCCAGTCGGCCACGGCCCGGGCGTCGGTGACGTCGACCGAGGCGGTGGTGCCCGTGGCGCCGTCGGGGAGCGTCGGCTCGGTCCGGGCGCACAGGGCGAGGCGCACGCCGCGCTCGGCGAACCGCGCCGCGATCCCGGCGCCGAGCCCGCCGCTGGCGCCGGTGATGATCGCCGTCCGCCCGCTGACGTCGGGCAGGTCGGTCGCCGGTGCGCTCACCCGCCCGACCGTAACCACCGCGCCCCGAACTCGGGGGGAAATGTGCCCCCCCAGGGTCACGGATCCCCCCGAGTTCGGGGATGATGCGGGTCGTGAGCGTGCATGCGGCCGACGGGCCGGAGCCGGATCTGACCCGGGCGATCGAGGCGGTGCTGCGATCGCTGGTGCCCGGCGACATCGTCACCTACGGCGAGGTGGCCGAGGAGGCGGGCTGGCCCGGCCGGTCCCGGGCCGTGGGGCGTGTGCTGTCGACGAGCGGCGGATCGTTCGCCTGGTGGCGGGTGGTGAACGCCGCCGGGCGGCTGGTGCCCGGCCACGAGGAGGAGCAGGCCCGCCGGCTGGCCGAGGAGGGCATCGCCGTCGACCTCGAGCGGGGCCGCCTCCGCCCGGCGCCGGGCCCGAGCGGCCCGTCGGCGACGAAGGAGCCGACATGAGCGGGCAAGCACAGCGCACCCGTCCGAGCCGCCAGGCGAGGACAACGGTGGCGATCACCGGGCCTGCGTTGCGTCAACGGTCCCAAGAGGCACACTGAGCGCCATGGCCCTGTACGACCACCCCATCCACACCCTCGACGGCAGCGACGCCGACCTCAGCGCCCTGGAGGGCAAGGCCGTCCTCGCCGTCAACGTCGCCTCCAAGTGCGGCCTGACCCCGCAGTACGCCGGGCTGGAGAAGCTCCAGGCCGCCTACGCCGACAAGGGCTTCACCGTCGTCGGGTACCCCTGCAACCAGTTCATGGGCCAGGAGCCCGGCACCGCCGAGGAGATCCAGACCTTCTGCTCCACGACCTACGGCGTGACCTTCCCGATCATGGAGAAGATCGACGTCAACGGCGACGACCGCCACCCGCTCTACGCCGAGCTGACCCAGACGGCCGACGCCGACGGCCACGACGGGGACATCCGCTGGAACTTCGAGAAGTTCTTGATCGGCCCCGACGGCCAGGTCAAGGCCCGCTTCGCCCCCCCGGTCGAGCCCGAGGATGCGCAGGTCACGGAGGCCATCGAAGCCGCGCTGCCGGGCTGATCGGGCCCGTCGACCCAACGTACGTTTGGGGTTTCTCGCCTTCGCGCCCGTAGGCTGGGCGTCAAATGACGACGACCTTCGAGCAGCTCGGGGTCGATGGCGCCATGGTCAAGGCCCTCTCTGAAAAGGGCATCGACCAGGCGTTTCCGATCCAAGAGCTCACCATCAGCGATGCGCTGGCCGGCCGCGACGTGTGCGGCAAGGCCAAGACCGGATCCGGCAAGACCCTGGCCTTCGGGCTGCCCACCCTCCAGCGCGTGCCGGAGGCCGAGCCCCGACGCCCCCGCGCCCTCGTGCTGGTGCCCACCCGCGAGCTGGCCACCCAGGTGTCCGAGGAGCTGATCCCCCTGGGGGCGGCCATCGGGCGTCGGGTCGTGGCCATCTACGGCGGCGCCAACATGGCCGGCCAGATCAAGTCCCTGGCCGACGGGGCCGAGGTCGTGGTGGCCACCCCCGGGCGCATGATCGACATGATCGAGCGCAAGGAGGTCTGGCTCGACGACATCGAGATCGTGGTCGTCGACGAGGCCGACCGCATGGCCGACATGGGCTTCCTGCCCCAGGTCGAGTGGCTCCTCCGCCACATCAAGGGCGGGCACCAGACGCTGCTCTTCTCCGCCACCCTCGACGGCGCGGTGAAGACCCTCGTCACCCGCTACCAGACCGATCCGGTGCGTCACGAGGTCGAGTCCACCAGCGTGACCGTCGAGGAGATGACGCACCGCTTCATCGCCGTCCACCAGATGGACAAGTCGAAGGTCATCGCTGCCATCGGCAACGCCTCCAACCGCACCATCGTGTTCACCCGCACCAAGCGCTACGCCGACCGGCTGGTCGACGACCTGCGGGACGAGGGCGTCAACGCCCGGGCCATCCACGGCGACCTCCCCCAGAAGCTGCGCGAGAAGGCCCTGGCCGACTTCATGGCCGGCAAGCTCCCCGTGCTGGTGGCCACCGACGTCGCCGCCCGGGGGATCCACGTCGACGATGTCGACGTCGTGATCCACGGCGACCCGCCCGAGGACCACAAGGCCTACATCCACCGCTCCGGCCGCACCGCCCGCGCCGGCGAGTCCGGCCTGGTCGTCACCCTGGCCCTGTGGAACGAGGAGCTCGAGGTGAAGCGGCTGCAGAAGCGGCTCGGCCTCGACCTGCCCATCACCGAGATGTTCTCCAACGACGTCCGCCTCCAGGACCTCACCTCCTGGGACCCTGAAGAGATGGCCGGCTGATCGACCGTCTCGTGCCGGGCCCTTCCTCGGCTGCGCCTCGGAACAGGGACGCTGTGCCTTCTGGGTCGCCTCGCCGGGCGGCTCGCCTCCGATAGGAGATGGCCGGCTGACCGCTGAGCACCCCGATCACCTGACGTCCGCCCAGCGGCGGTCGCTGGGGGCGTACTACACGCCGGCCCCGGTGGCGGCGGAGCTGGTGGCGTGGGCGGCCGAGGGGCTGGATGCACCTCCGGCGCGGGTCCTCGACCCGGCCTGCGGGGCGGGAGCGTTCCTGTTGGCCGTCCGACGGCTGTGGCCGGACGCCGAGCTCGTCGGCCTCGACGTCGACCCCGGTGCGGTGTCGGCGGCGCGCCTGGCCCTCCCCGGCGCCGACATCCGCCTCGCCGACGGTCTGGACCCCCTCCCTCCCGAACTGGTGATCAGATCCGGCGGGAAGCCGCCGGATCTGATCACCAGTTCGCCGGGGATGGGGGGGTTCGACCTGGTGGTGGGGAACCCGCCGTTCCTGGGCCAGCTGGCCAAGGCCACGGCCCGCGACCCCGAGTCCCGGCAGCGCCTGAAAGGCCGCTTCGGGCCCGCCGCGTCCGGCTACGTCGACACCGCCGCCCTGTTCCTCCTGGCCGGGCTGGAGGCCGTGCGCCCGGGCGGCCGCGTCGTCCTGATCCAGCCCGAGTCGGTCTTGGGCACGGCCCACACCGGGCCGCTGCGCCGGGCGGTCGAGGAGCGGGCCGAGGTCCTCGGGCTGCGGGAGGTGGACCGGCGGGCCTTCGCCGCCGACGTCGACACCTGCGGCCTGCTCCTCGAGCGCCGGCCCTCGCCGGGGGCGGCGGAACGACCCGACCAGCCGACGTGGTCGCCGCTGCTGGCCCGGGCGCGGGGCGTCCCCGAGGTGCGGCTCGACCCGGCCGCCGGGACCATCGCCGATCTGGCCGCCACCACCGCCGGCTTCCGCCAGCACCACTACGCCCTGGCCGCTCACGTGGTGGAGCACGAGGCCGGCCTCGACCGCATCGCCACCACCGGGATGGTCGACCCGGGTGTGGTCCACTGGGGCGAGCGCCCGGCCCGGATCGGCGGTCGGAGCTTCCAGCGGCCCGCCGTCGACCTCACCGGGGTCGCTGCGGACGACCCGTCGGTGGCGTCGTGGTTCCGGGCCCGGCTCCGGCCCAAGGTGCTGGTCGCCCCGCAGACCCGGGTGGTCGAGGCGGCCGTCGACGCCGACGGCGTCTTCCTCCCGGCCACGCCCCTGGTCGCGGTCGAGCCGCTGACCGACGTCGCCGATCCCGACCTCGCCCCCTGGCTGGTGGCGGCCGCCCTCTCGGCCCCGCCGGTGACGGCCTGGGCCCTCGCCCTGACGGCCGGCACGGCCCG
>DATHEV010000957.1:0-11641 GCA_035318405.1 Iamia sp. | reverse complement strand
GAGGACCCGGACCGCACCCTGTTGGGCGTGGTCCAGGTCTTCACCCGGGACCTCTCCTACGAGCTGCCCTTCCCCGTCCAGATCGACACCGAGGACGTGGGTGGGCCGTCGGCCGGCCTGGCCCTGACCCTCGGCATCCTCGACGTGCTGACGCCGGGCTCGATCACCGGCGAGCACACCGTGGCCGTCACCGGCACCATCGATCCCGCCGGGACCGTCGGCGAGGTGGGGGGCGTGGGCCAGAAGGCGGTGGCGGCCACCCGGGAGGGGGCCGAGCTCCTGCTGGTGCCCGAGCCGGAGGCCGCTCTGGCCGAGCGCTTCGCCGGCGACGACGTGCGGGTGGTGGGGGTCGAGACGCTCGCCGATGCCCTCGACGCCCTGGCCGACCTGGGCGGCAACGCCGACGACCTCGCCGACGCCGGCGACACCGGCGGCGGCTGAGCGCAGTCGAGGGACGACGGGCGATGGGATGATGACGGCGTGAGCAGCACGGCCACGCTCGTCCAGCTGGCGGCCGAGCTGACCCTCTTCGTCGTGGTCGTGGCCGGAGCCGGCCTGTCGATCCGCGACGGCCTGCTCGGGCTCGACCGCTCGGCCCGCCTCCTCCTCAGCGCCGGGTTCGTGATCCTGGCCGCGGTGGCCTTCGCCGTGGGATCGCTCACGATCGTCCGCACCGACGCCCCCGTCGCGCTGGCCGCCGTCCGCTGCGCCGGTGGCGCCATCGTGGCCATGGGGGCCCTGCGGTGGGCCGGGAGCCGGGTCGGCCGCCCGACCCTCCTCGGCGGCCTGCTGCTCCTCGTCGTGGCGGCCGTGGTCGAGGCGGGCGACGTCGACGTCCTCTCCGACGGGGTCGGCGCCGAGCCGCTCGTGCTGGTGGCCGCCCTCGTGATCGGGGCCGCCCTGGTCGTGGCCGGGCGCCACACCATCCCGGGTCGGATCGGGACGAGCATGGCCGGTGTCCTCCTCGCCGTGGTGCTGCTGGTGTCGTTCTCGGTGTCGGCGGTGATCAGCCGCACGGTCGAGGACGAGGCCATCCGGCGCTACGGCGACCGGGCCGGGGCCGAGGCCACCGCCGCCCTGGCCGAGGCCGAGCTGTCGCTCCAGGAGGCGACGCTGGTCGCCGCCGGCCTCACCGCCGGCCTGGGTGGCGACCTCGCCGTGGTGGCCGACCCCGAGGCCGCCGCCTCCGACCGCGACGCCGCCCGCCAGCGGGTCGCCGCCGGCGTCGTCGAGCTGGCCGACGGCCTGGCCATCGAGGCGCCGATCGTCGTGGTCGGCCTCGAGGGGCCGATCGCGGTCCACCCGTCCGGGCTGGCGTCGGCCACCGCCCTGTCGCTGGGCGGCGACCCGGTGGTGCAGGAGGCGCTGGAGGTCGAGGGCCCCCGCCAGGGCGTCACCGCGGTCGGACCCGACGCCTACGCCCTCGCCGCCGTGCCGACGCGGGGATCACGTGGCGGCAGCGCCGTGGCCACCGGTGCGGTGGTGGTGGCCCGGCCGCTCGACGACGCCTACCTCGCCGGGCGGATCGCCTCCGACAGCGAGCCGCTGAACCTGGCTCTGGTCACGCGGGACGAGGTGGCCGCCACCGCCGGCTCCGAGGCGCCGCCGGCGGCGCTCCTGGTGCGGCCCGGCCAGGAGTCGATCGACACCGGCGCCGACGAGGGCCGCTTCGACGACGGCCGGGTGGTCGTGGCCCGGATCGTGGCCGCGGCCGACAGCCCGCCCCAGCTGGCCCTGGTGCTCTCGACCCCCTCCGACCGGGTCGGTCGGACCCGCGAGGACCTCTACCGCTCGCTCTTCCTCGTGGCCATGCTGGCCGGGCTGGTCGGCATCGCCTTCTCGGTGCTCCTGGGCGAGCGCATCGGCGGGGCCATCCGGCAGCTCACGGCGGCGGCGGCCCGGATCCGGGAGGGCGACCTGACGGCGCGGGCCGCGGTCGACCGGGAGGACGAGCTGGGCGAGCTGTCCTCGACCTTCGACGCCATGGCCGTCTCGCTCCACCACCTCACCGGCGACCTGCGGGAGGCGGCGGCCGAGGAGGGCCGGCTCCGCGCTCGGCTGGAGTCGGTGTTCGCCGGCGTGACCGAGGCGGTGGTGGCGGCCGACGCCGAGCAGCGGGTCACCGACCTCAACCGGGCCGCGGCCGAGCTGCTGGGCCTGACCTCACCCGACGAGGCCGTGGGCCGGCCGCTGGCGGAGGTCGTCCCGCTCGTGGGCCCCGACGGCCAGCCCCTGGCCCTCACGCCGCCCCGGGACCGCCCCCGCCTCCTGGCCGGCCACCTCCGGCCGCCCGCCAGCGCCGAGCCCATCCCGATGCTGGGCACGGTGGCGTCGCTCCCCGGTGGCGAGGGCGGCGAGGACGGGGCCGGTGTGGTCGTGGTGCTGCGCGACATCCGCAACGAGCAGGCCCTCGAGACGGCCAAGCAGGACTTCCTGGCCACCATCGGCCACGAGCTGCGCACGCCCCTCACGCCCATCAAGGGCTACGCCGGCCTGCTGCGGCGCCGGCCGCCGACCGCCGAGCAGGCCCAGAGCTGGGCCGACGGCATCACCGACGGCGTCGAGCGGCTGGAGCACATGGTCGACCGGCTGGTCACCTTCGCCTCCGTCACCGCCGGGGCGGGTGCCGGCGCCGGCGGGCACGACGAGGTCGACGGGGCCGCCCTGGTGGACGAGGTGGCCGCCGACTGGCGGACCCGCCTGGGCCCCGACCGGGACGTGGTGGCGGCGGTGGGCGAGAACGGCGTCCCCTCCGTCCGGGGCGACCGGGCCCAGCTCCGCCTCGCCCTCGGCGAGCTGGTCGACAACGCCGCCCGGTTCTCGACGGCCGGCACGCCGATGGTGATCCGGGCCCGATCGGCCGAGGTGGACGGCGAGCCGGCGATCGCGCTGACGGTCGAGGACGCCGGCGGGGACGAGGCCGCCGTGTTCGAAGATCTCGTCGGGGCCTTCCAGCAGGGCGAGGCGGCCGCCACCCGGACCCACGACGGGTTCGGGCTGGGCCTCGCCCTCACCGACCGGGTGGCCCGGGCCCACGGGGGGCGGCTCGACATCGCCACTTCCCATACGGGCACCATCGTCTCTATCCTTGTGCCCGTGGTCACCGCCGAGGCGCGCGACCGGGCTCGTCCCGGCGACGCCGCCCCGTCCCCCCGGGACGACGGGTGACCAGCGTCGCGCCTGGTGACGCCCTCGGCGTCGACACCGGTCTCGACCCGGCCGACGGGTCTCCCCACCTGCCGCTCGGGGCCGACGGCGACGCCCGGGCGCCCGAGCCGGCCCGCGGCCGCCTGCGCCGGCTCTGGTTCGTCCCTGCCGGCGTGGCCCTGCTCGGGGCGGCCGCCCTGGTGCCCTCGGTCGGGGGTGGCGGCCCGGGGGCGGGCGAGGCCCGGGTCCTGGTCGACGGGATCGCCGTGGTCACCGACTCCGGCGGCACGTCCCGCACCGTCCGCGACGACCGGGTCGACGTGGGCCCCGGCGACGAGGTGGAGATCACCGACGGCCGGGCCGTGTTCGAGATGGCCGGCGACGTGCGCCTCGAGGGCCTCGGCCGCGGCGACGGGCGAGCCGGCACCACCGTCGAGATGGCCGTCGCCCCCCGCCTCGTCGAGGGCCGCCTGCTGGCGGTGGCCCCGACCCCGATCGAGATCGAGGCCGGCGACGCCACCGTCGCCGTCGACCCCTCGGGCCCGACCGACGGCGCCGCCCGGCTCGATCGCCGCATCGGCCTCGGCGTCGGCACCTACCAGGGCCGGGTCGCCGTCGAGTCGGCCGGGCACCGGGCCGATGTGCCCCTCTACCGCCGGGTCGAGGTCGCCGCCCCCGGGGCCATGGGCCCCGACGGCCTGCCCCTGCGCTACGACCCCGGCGACGGATGGGACCGGCGGTTCCTGGCCGACGCCCTCGTGATCGACGCCCAGGTCGCCCCGCTGCTGGCCTCGCTGGGCCCCGACGAACGGGACTCCTTTCTCGACCCCGCCACCCTCCGCCGGGCCATGCCCGGGCTGCCCACCGGCGCGGCACTGGCCGAGCGGCTCGCCGACGCCGACGACGGCGGCAGCGCCCTGGTGCTGGCGGCCGTCGCCGCCGCCGTCGACGACCACTCCTTCACCACCGCCTGGGACGAGGCGTCGACGTTCCAGGGCGATGGCGCCCCGTGGGGCCTGACCGCCCTCGACCAGGGGGCCCGCTCCTCCGAGGTCCTCCCGGCCCTCCGGGCCGCCCTCGACACGCTCGACCTCCAGGCCCCGACGACGTCCGACGACGGCACCGAGGCCGACGAGGACGGGGCCGACGGGTCCGAGGGGTCCGACCCGGATGCCGCCGCCGACCCGACGGCCACCGCCCCCGACGGGGCGGCGGGGACGACCGACCCCGACGCCACCCCGACCACGACCGATCCGGCCGGCGGCGGCGGCGGCACCGACCCCGGCGTCCCCGGCGTCCCCGGCGTGCCGGGAGTGCCCCCGCCGACGGTCCCGGGCGTCACGCTCCCGCCCACACCTCCGCTTCCTCCTCTGCCCCCGCTTCCCCCCACGCCGAACGTGCCCGAGGTGGTCGAGGGCGTCGGGGGCACGGTCGACGGTGTCGTCGATGGCGTGGGCGGGGTGGTCGACGGCGTGCTGCCGGGTGTCGGCGGCGCGGTGGGCGGCGTGGTCGACGGTCTCGGCGGTGCGATCGGAGGCGGCGGCATCGGCCTGGACGCCGCCGGCTCGGCCGTCGGCGGCTCGGCCGTCGGCGGCGTGGTCGGCGAGGTCATCAGCGGTCTCGGTGCCACCCTCGAGGGCCTCGGCACCGGTCTCGGCGGCCCCGGCGCCGGCTGACCGGCCGCCGCCACCCCTGGTGGTGGCGCTTCGGCGGACGGTGGCGTTGATTGCCCCGACCTGACCGGGCCCCGGTCGTAGCATCGCGGGCGATGGCACCCTCCTCCGACCCTCGCGCGGCCAGCATCACCGGCCGCGAGTTCGCCGTGCGTCGCAAGGGGTTCGACCCCGACGAGGTCAAGGCGTACCTGGGCCAGCTGGCCGAGGCGGTGGGCCGGCTGACCACCGAGCGCGACACCGCCCGGGCCGACGTGGCCGAGCTCCGGACGGCGGCCGAGAGCCGCCCCGTGGTCGACGAGGAGCAGCTCACCGCCGCCCTCGGTGAGGAGACGGCGCGGGTCCTGACCTCCGCCCACAAGGCGGCGGCCGAGATCCGGGAGCGGGCCGAGGAGAGCGTCGCCCGCCTGCTCAAGGAGGCGGCCGAGTCGGCCGGGCAGACCCGGCGCGAGGCCGAGGCCGACGCCGCCCGGCTGCGCGACGAGGCCCAGGCCATCCGCACCGCGGCCGACGAGGCCCGTCAGGCCACGCTGGCCGACACCGAGGCCGAGGCGGCCCGCCTCCGGGCCGAGGCCGAGACCGACGCCCGCACCACCCGCGACGCCGCCGAGGCGATCCGGGCCGAGGCCGAGCTGGCGGCCACCGCCATCCGCGAGGACGCCACGGCCGAGGCCACCCGGGTCCGGGCCGAGGCCGAGGAGGTCCTGGGCGTGCGCACGGCGGCGGCCGACGAGGCCGGGGCGGCCATCGTGGCCACCGCCGAGGCCGAGGCCGAGGGCCTGCGCCAGACGGCCCGCGACGACGCCGCCGCCATCCGGTCGGCGGCGGGCGACGACCGCGATGCGGCCCAGGCCGAGGGTCGGGAGATGGTGGCCGAGGCCCAGCGGGTCCGCGAGCGGATGCTGGCCGACCTGTCCCGGCGGCGGAAGGCGGCCCGGGTCCAGCTCGAGCAGCTCCAGGCGGCGCGCGACCGGCTCCTCGAGTCCTACGAGGGCGTCCAGCGCACCATGGACGAGGCCACGGCGGGGCTCCGGCGGGCCCTGCCCGACGCCCGCACCGCTGCCGATGCGGCCCGGATGCGGGCCGATGCCGAGCCCGAGGCCACCGTCGAGCAGCTCGAGGCCCAGATCTCGGCCGCCCGGGCCGCCGGGCTGCCGCTGGTCGCCCCGGCCGAGGGCGACGAGGACACCGATCTGGTGGTCGAGGGCGAGCCCACCGGCCCCACCCCCGTCATCGACCTGACCGGCGAGGCCCCCGAGGCCGAGGCCGAGGTCGAGTCCGCCGACACCGAGTCCGCCGAGGGCGTCGACGTCACGGCGGAGCCGGTCGCGGTCGAGCCGGTGGTGATCGACGCCCCCGCCGTCACCGACGAGGCCGCCCCCGAGCCGGTCGCCGAGGTCGAGGAGTCGATCACCGAGCCCGAGCCGGCGGCGGCGGCGGTCGTCGAACCGGAGCCCGAGGCGGCGCCCGAGCCGGAGCCGGAGCCGGAGCCGGAGCGCGGCGCCGAGGCCGAGCCGGCACCGCCCGCCCCCACCGGGGAGGACCTCTGGGGCCAGCCCGACGCCGAGCTCGACGACGAGGGCACCACCCCCGAGCCCGAGCCCGAGCCCGTCGTCGTCGCCGTCGCCGTCGACGCAGATGTCGAGGCCGAGGCCGACGGCGCCGAGGAGCCGGAGGGCGTCGACGAGCTGTTCGCCAAGCTCAAGGCGTCCCGGGCCGACGACGAGCCGACCGCCGAGACCGACGTGGTCGCCCCCGAGGCGGCCGAGGTCGAGGTCGCCGCCGACGGCATCGACGACGAGTCCCTGCTCAACCTGCTGGAGCGGCGCGACGGCGCCGTCGAGCCCATCGAGGCCCGGGTGGCCCGGCGGCTCAAGAAGGTCCTGGCCGACGAGCAGGGCTCCGTCCTCGACGCCGTGCGCCAGGAGAAGGGCCGGGCCGATCTCGATGCCATCCTCCCGGTGGCCGACCAGCTGGCGGCCTACGCCACCGCCGTGGCCGACGATCTGATGGCCGCCGCCGAGGAGGGCGCCGCCTTCGAGGGCGCCTCGCTGCCCCCGTCGACGTCGGTCGCGTCCCTGGCCGACGAGCTGGCCCGCGGCCTGGCCGGCGTGGTCCGGCCTCGCGTCGAGAAGTGCTTCGACGGCGTCGAGGACGCCGACGACGTGTCCGACCGGCTCCGGGCCACCTACCGCGAGTGGAAGACCGACCGGCTGGTGGAGGCCACCCGGCACGTGGTGCTGGCCGCCTTCGGCCAGGGCCAGGTGGCGGTGCGGCCGGCCGGCGCCCTCGTGCGCTGGGTGCCCGACCCCACCTCCCCGGCCGCCTGCCCCGACTGCGAGGACGACGCCCTGGCCGGCGCCGTGCCCTCGGGCGAGGCCTTCCCCACCGGCCACGCCCACCCCCCGGCCCACCCCGGCTGCCGCTGCCTCGTCGTCGGCGAGCGGGTCGCCACCCCCGCCTGACCCTCTCCAGCCCGAGGCCCCGCGAGCTTTGTACGTCCGGGGACGGACGTGGCCGTCTTCCGCACAGAGGTGGCGCCGTCTGACCGGCGGGGCCGACCCATGGCGGTCGTGGGGGCGTCGGTAGGCTGCCGCCCCGTATGCGTCCCCCGTCCGACATGCCCCGCCGCGGGCGGCGTCTGCGGTTCCCGGCGGGCCGGCGCCGCATCGTCCTGGTCGTCACCCTGGTCGCCGTGTTCGTGGTGGCCACGTCGCTGCGGACGATCGCCCACCTCTACACGGACTACCTGTGGTTCCAGTCGCTCGACCTCACGAGCGTGTGGCGCGGGGTGCTCGGCACCAAGGTCCTGCTGGTCGGCTTCTTCACCCTCGCCTTCTTCGCCCTCATGTGGACGAACCTGCTCATCGCCGAGCGGCTGAGCGGGCGGACGATCCGCTTCGGCGGGTCGAGCGAGGACGAGCTGGTCCTCAAGTACCGCGAGCTGGTCGGCCGGCGGGCCTCGCTGGTGCGGAGCGCCACCTCGGGCCTGATCGCCCTGGCCGCCGGGGGCGGGACGGCCAGCCAGTGGAACAACTGGATCCTGCTGCGCAACCACGTCGCGTTCGGCGAGAAGGACGCCACCTTCGGCAAGGACATCGGCTTCTACGTGTTCCAGCTGCCCTTCCTGCGCTTCGCCGTGGGGTGGGTGTTCTCGGCCCTCGTCGTCGTCACCGTCGTCACCGTGGTGGCCCACTACCTGAACGGCGGGATCCGCCTCCAGGCCACCCAGGACCGGGTCGGCCCGGCGGTCAAGGCCCACGTGTCGGTGCTGCTGGCCGCCCTCGCCCTGGTCCGGGCCGGCCAGTACTGGCTCGACCGCTACGAGCTGGTCTTCTCCCGCCGGGGCCCGGTCAACGGTGCCGCCTACACCGACATCAACGTCCAGCTCCGGGCCATCGACCTGCTGGTGCTGATCTCGATCTTCGCCACCGTGCTGTTCCTCGTGAACATCCGCCGCCGGGGCTGGGTCCTGCCGGTGATGGCCGTGGGCATCTGGGCCCTCGTGGCGGTGCTGGCCGGCGAGGCCGTCCCCGCCCTGGTCCAGCGGTTCCGGGTCGACGGCGAGCGCTCCGCGCTCGAGAGCCCGTACGTCCAGAACAACATCACCGCGACGCGGGCGGCGATGGGCCTCGACGGCATCGAGGAGACCGACTTCGAGACCGACTTCGACCTCACCGGCGCCGACCTCGTCGACAACGCCGAGACGGTCCGGAACATCCGCCTCTGGGACCCGGGCCAGATCCAGCAGGGCTTCGAGAAGTTCCAGACCACCGACCTCCTCGACATCCCCGACGTCGATGTCGACCGCTACAGCATCGACGGCGAGGACCGCCAGGTGATGGTGGCGCCCCGCAACGTCGACGACAGCGAGCTCCCCGCGGGGAGCAGCGGCTGGGAGCAGAGCCGCCTCGTCTACACCTACGGCTACGGGATGGTGATGGCCCCGGCCAACGCCAAGTCGGGCGAGGGCGACCCGGTCTTCACCGTGCGCGACATCCCCAGCGAGTCCGTCGACGGCTTCCCCGACGTCGCCGAGCCCCGGATGTACTTCGGCGAGGACCTCTCGGGCTACAAGATCATCGACACCGACCGGGCCGAGATCGAGCTCGAGGAGGCCGCCGACGGCGAGGACGTGGCCACCAGCACCCGCGGCTACACCGGGCGCGACGGCGTGCCGCTCGACAGCTTCGTCCGGAGGGCGGCGTTCGCCCTCCGGTTCGGTGAGATCGAGCCGCTGACGTCGGGGTCGATCCGGTCGGCCAGCCGCGTCCTGATGCAGCGTGACGTGCGGGAGCGGGTCCAGGCGCTGGCCCCCTTCCTGGCCTTCGACGCCGACCCGTACCCCGTCGTCGTCGACGAGCGGATCTTCTACGTCATCGACGCCTACACCACCACCGACCGCTACCCGAACGCCCAGCGGTCCACGTTCGACGACGACCTGCTGTCGGGCAGCGGGCTCCGCGGCCGGCCCTTCAACTACGCCCGCAACTCGGTCAAGGCCGTGGTCGACGCCTACGACGGCACCGTCGAGCTCTACGTCACCGACTCCGATGACCCGCTGGTGCGGGCCTACCGCCGCGCCTTCCCCGAGCTGTTCTCGCCGGTGTCCGAGGCGCCCACCGGGCTGGTCGAGCACTTCCGCTACCCCGAGGACCTCTTCCGGGTGCAGACCGGCTTCTGGGGCCGCTACCACGTCGTCGACCCCGACACCTTCCTCAACAACGACGGGGTGCGGTGGACCGTCGCCGAGACCTCCGCCACCACCGACGCGCCACCCGCCACCACGACATCGGTGTCGTCGACCACCACCGAGCCGGTCGAGGACGCCGAGGACTCGCAGGGCCGGATCGAGCCCACCTACCAGCTGCTCCAGCTGCCCGACGAGGAGTCCGAGGAGTTCGTCCTCCTGCGACCGTTCACGGTGCGGGGGCGGACGCAGCTGTCGTCGTTCCTCACCGCCACCCCCGACGGCCGGCTCGTCAGCCACACGGTCAAGGGCGAGGTGCCCAACGGGCCGGCGGTGGCCGGCAACACGATGCAGAACGACGGTGGGGTCGGTGACTACCGCGCGCTCTACCGGGACAGCACCGTCACCTTCGGGAACGTCCTGGTGGTCCCGATCGAGCAGTCGGTCCTCTACGTCCAGTCGATGTACGTCACGACCAACCGGCAGCAGCCCCGCATCAAGGCGGTGATCGTCTACTTCCAGAGCGACGCCGAGTCCGAGGAGGACTCGGTGGCGGTGGGGCAGACGCTCCAGGAGGCGCTCGAGCTGAGGTTCGGCGACGCCCCGGCCACCCTCGAGGAGGCCCCCGACCCCGACGATCCCGACATCAGCGACGGCCAGGAGGACCCGTCCGAGGACGACCCTGCCGACCCGGGCGACGAGGCCCCCGACGACGACTTCGACGGCACCGACGCCGAGCTGATCGCCGCCATCCAGTCCCAGTTCGACCTGGCCGACGACGCCCTGACCGCGGGCGACGGCCTGGACGCCTACCAGGAGCACATCGACGAGGCCGAGCGCCTCCTCGACATCCTCGCCGAACGGCAGGGCGCCGAGCCCGACGACGGCGAGACGACCCCGACGACCGAACCGGACGAGGCCGAGGACGACCCCGGCGGGTCGACGACGACCACCGCTCCGCCCGACGAGGAGGGACGGTCGGACCCACCGGCCACGACGACACCACCGTCCACCAGTGCGCCGCCCCCGTCCACGACGGTCCCGCCGTCGAGCACCACCACCCGCCCGTCGGCCTGATCCGTCGGGCCCCTGCCACCCCGGGAGAGAGAGCCACCACCATGGATGCCCGCGTGCGCCTCGAGGTCGACGGTGCCGTCGCCACCATCACCAACGCCGCCCCCGACACCCACAACGCCTTCGACGACGCCATGGACGCGACGCTGTGGGAGATCCTCGCCGAGCTGCGCGACCGCACCGCCGTGCGCGCCGTCATCTGGCGGGGCGAGGGCAGGTCGTTCTCCTCGGGGCGCGACGTGCGGGCCATCGGCGGCCACCAGGTCGAGGTGTCCCACCACGAGCTGATGCGGCGGGGCCACCGGGGGATCCTCCAGCTCTGGGAGCTCGACGCCCCCGTGCTCGTCGCCTGCCACGGCTGGGTGATCGGCGCCTCGTTCCAGCGGGCGCTGCTGTGCGACATCCGGGTGGCGGCCGAAGGCGCCCGCTTCCGGCTCCCCGAGGTCACCCACGGGGTCATCCCCGACACCGGCGGGGTCGGCGTCCTCTACGAGATGTGCGGCCACGGCGTGGTGAGCGACATGGTCCTCACCGGCCGGGTCATGGACGCCGAGGAGGCCCTGCACCACGGCGTCGTCAGCCGGGTCGTGGCGCCCGAGGCGCTCGACGACACCGTGCGAGAGATGGCCGAGCAGATCGCCGCCGCCCCGGCCGTCACCGTCAAGATGGCCCGCGAGGTCGTCCGCCACCTGGCCCAGCCCCAGATCCGGTCCTCGATGGCCGATGAGCTGGTGTACCAGACGTTCATCAACAAGAGCGACGACCTGGCCGAGCTGCGGGCGGCCCGGTCCGAGGACCGCACCCCCCGCTACACGGGGAGCTGACGTGACCCTTCCCGGTCTTCCCCCGCCGCCCGCCCTGGGCGTGTCGGCGCTCCCCCCGGGGACCTACGACGGCGAGGCCGTCCTGGTGACCGGGTCCGGCACCGGGCTGGGCAAGGCCATCGCCCTGGAGTTCGGCCGGCTGGGCGCGGCGGTGGTCGTCGCCAGCCGCAAGGCCGAGCACCGTGACGCCGGGGTCGCCGCCCTGTCGGAGATCGGCGCCGAGGCGCTCGGCG
>DATHEV010000956.1:0-2684 GCA_035318405.1 Iamia sp. | reverse complement strand
AGGGGGTCGGGTTGCACGGTCGTCATGGCGTCCTCCCCGGGACGTGCCGGAGGCGAGGCGCCAGGCGAGGCGACCCCGAGGATCGGTGGGGTTCCCTCCGAGGCCCTGCCGAGGAGATCTCTCGTTGCTCACCGGTCATGGGGTCCTCCCGGGGACGGGACTCGTGATGATGTCGTCGACGGCGTCGGAGAAGGTCCGCCACGCCTTGGTCCCGAGCGTCAGCTCCTCGCGCCCCGACGGGGTCAGCCCGTAGTAGCGGCGGTCGGGGCCCTCGGCCGACGGGGCCGTGTAGGAGCGCAGGTGGCCGGCCTTGGACAGCCGGCGGAGGGTGCCGTACACCGAGGCGTCGCCGACCTCGGCGAGCCCGGCGTCGCGCAGCCGGCGCAGGACGTCGTAGCCGTAGCCGTCCTCGTCGGCCAGGACGGCCAGCACCACGAGGTCGAGCGCCCCCCGCAGCATCTGGCTGGTGTCCACGGCGTCACTATGACGCATAGCGCAGTAGTGGGCAAGGATCAGCAGTCGGCTCCCACTCGGATGTTCTGGACGTCGGCGAAGGCGACGACGTCGGGATCGGAGACGCCGTCCCGCTGGAGGCGGACCTCTTGGTCGTCGGCGGACAACAGCTCGCCGCAGAGCGAGTCACCGTCGATCTCCACCTCGACCATCGGCGTCGCAACCGGGGCCAGCGTCCAGGCCGCCCCGGTGCCGCCGAGCACCGCCAGCGAGACGAGGAGCAGGAGCCGAGCCGCAGCCAGGTGCCTCGCCGCCCGTCTCGCCTCCACCACCTCGGCGTGCAGGACCGAGGCGTTGCTCGCCGCGATCTCACCGAGGCTCCGCCGCCGCGGCAGCCCGGCCCCCGCAGCGAGAGCCAGCCACAGGCCGATCACCGCCAGCGCCAACCCGACGCCTCCACCAGCGGTCAGGCCCAGCCGCCATCGCGCCGGGAGCTCGGCCGCAGCTCCGGGCCCCTTGGCGAACAGGCCCGCCGTCACCAGCGCGACGAGAGCCGCCAGCCCGGTCCGCCATCGCTCCGCCGACGCCTGGACCCGTTCCAGGCTCGTGCGGGCCAGCGCCCCGAACGCGTCCCGCTGCTCGACCTCGCCCTGTGTCGGGGGTGCCGGCCGGGGACGTCCCCCGGGCGGCTGCGCCGGGCCGGTCACGGTGGCGTCTCGTCGGCGAGGACGGCGAAGCTGATGCCGCACCCGGCGGTCACGTCGTCGGGCCGGCCCGGATGCTCCTGCCCACAGGAGCAGGTGACGACGACCCGCACGAGGGCCAGCGCCAAGGCGTCCGGGGCCGCACCGACGTCGGGGACCTCGCTGGCGTCCGCGCCCAGCACGGCGACGGCACCGCCCATCACCACGGTGTCGACCTGCTGGTCCTCGATCCGGTGGGCGCACCGCGGGCACGGTCCCCGGACCGTCGTTCCCACCACCCCGTCGGTGGTCACTGCGACGGCGACCAGCACGCCTTCGTCCTGCATGTCCGCGGCCCGGTCCGTCCACTCGTAGGCGAGCGGCTTCGCCGTCTCGTAGGGCAACGGTCCCTGTTCCTCGCTCATGCGAGCTCCTCCTCGGATGACGGCTCGATGGGTCCCACGACACCACCAACGGCGGCCAACACGGCCCAGCGGTCGACCGGACCTTCGCGCACGGCCGGCCGGCGGAGGACCTGGGCGAAGGCGCCGTGCAGCGCCGTGGCCGCATCGGGGGCTCCGACCCACCGGTGGCAGAGGGCATCGACGACCCACGTGGCGATGGCGTCGTCGGCGAGCTCGCCCACCGACGCCACCGCTTCGACCGTCGACCGGGCGAGGGCGAGGCTGGCGAACGTGAGCGGGTCCGAACCGGGCTCGGTCGCCCCGTGGGCGCTCCAGCACGCCGCCAGCAGGAGCCGAGCCGGTGTCCGGGGCGCCAACAGCTCGGCGAGGGGCATGGCCTCGTCGGGGGCCAGCTCGAGGTGGGCTCCATCGCCGCGGTGGCCGTGGCAGGCGATCACGACGAGGTCGGCTCCGTCGCCGGCCAGAGCCCGGCGCGCCTCGGCCGCGTCGCCGGCCGTGGTGCACGACACCCGGTCATCGTCGACGAACGCCGTCAGCTCGTGGGCCGTGATGTCCGGATGTCGCCAGATCACGACCGATCGGATCGGGGCGGTCGTGGCGCGCCGAACGTGCTGCAGCAGGGTCAGCGACGGGCAGACCGACATCGGCGCCCGCTCGCCCAGCAGGGACCCGTCGGGCAGTGGCACCGCCGCCCACGGCACGCTCCAGAGGTCACCGGCGCCGGCCAGGGTCCACGGCACCGGGGTGGCGTTCAGAAGGTCGGCGGGGAGGAGACCAGCCAGGGGCGCCAGGTCCGCCGGGCTCAAGCCCGCCGACCCCGTCGTCCGCAAGCGGTCGAGGACCGGCTGGGCGACGGCCATGGGAGCCAGCCCGAGGGTCGGCGGCTCGGGCCCCGCCCCCTGCACCAGCCACGCCACCTCGGTCGCTCCGGGCACCCGGACGAGGACCACCAGGGCCGTGCCCGCCGGCCGGCGGAGAAGGTCGGCGGCGCCGTCGATGCCGACCGGCCGGTACATGGCCGCCACCAGATCGGCCAGGCGCTCGGCGGCGATGCCGGGCAGGGCCATCTTGGTGGCCGCCGCCCCCAGGGTCCGGACGATCCGCGCCTTCCGATCGGTCACGG
>DATHEV010000955.1:0-3985 GCA_035318405.1 Iamia sp. | reverse complement strand
ACCGTCACCCGCGGCGACGACAGCGACTCCGCCACCAAGGACGTCCTGATCGCCGTGTGCTAGCCGGGCCCATGACCGTCGAGATCGTCTACGAGACCCACTCGCTCACGGAGGACAACGAGCGCGGGATGGCCACCGGCTGGCACCACGGCCGCCTCTCGGCCGACGGTCGCGCGCTGGCTGCCGACCTGGGCGAGCGACGGCTCGCCGGTGGGTTCGCAGCCGTGCTGGTGTCGGACCTGCGCCGCGCCGTCGAGACGGCCGAGATCGCCTTCGGCGGATCCGACGTCCCCGTGCTCCACGACTGGCGCCTGCGGGAGACCGACTTCGGCCTGCTCAACGGCCGGCCCGTCGCCGAGATCCGCGCCGTCGGCGTCGAGGACCGCTTCCCGGGCGGCGAGAGCCGGCTCGAGGCCATCGCTCGGGTCGACGGGGCCCTCGACGACATCGCGGCGCGGTGGGCCGACCGGCGCGTGCTGGTGATCGCCCACCTGTCGGCCGTCTGGGCCCTGGAGTCCCGCGCCCACGGCCTCGACCCGGCCGCCGCCATCGCCACCCCCTTCACCTGGCAGGAGGGCTGGACCTACCGACTCGACTGAGGTCGGGCCGTCGACATTCACACAGCAATGCCTGGATCTGCCTTGTAGGGTGAGCCGATGAGCGACAGCGGCGACCTGAGGGTCTCGGCCCGTGGGCAGATGAGCCTCCCCGCGCAGGCCCGTCACCGATGGGGTCTGGGCGACGGTGGCGAGGTGGGCTACCTCGACCTCGGTGACCTCGTCATCCTCGTGCCCGGTGGCGTGGACGCCCTACGGGCCGACCTCGTCGGCCAGCTCACGGAGGCGGACTGGGACGAGGCCCGTCGGGGGTTCGGCGACCCTGATCTCGCCGACGAGTGATCTGGCTCGTCGACGACGCCCACCTCGGCCGGGTCATACGAGGTCAGACATCGGCGCACATCGGCCGAGACGACCACGTCGCCACGACGGGCCTCTGGTATGTCCGTCTGTGCCAAGCCGTCTCGGACCGGGACCGAGCCGGCGCGCTGTCCGGACCCTTCGGCGCACTCGGCCCAGAACAGCGAGCCCGCGCACTGGCCCAAGTGCTCGTGCTGCCGGAACGGATCGACCTACCCAGCCTGCGTGTGTTGGGTCCGATCATCGGCGGGCTGCGATCTCGGCACACCCTCAACCTGCTCGCCATCGAAGCGGTCGCCGCAGCAGTCCACCTCGAGGCCCGGGTGCTGCTGTCGACGTCGTCGTCGCCGCGGCTCGAGGAGGCGCTGGCGATCGAGGAGCGACCGGTCGTCGTCGACCGGAGCTGAACCTCAGCCCACGGGGGTGAGGGCGGTGACGTGGGCGGCGCAGACCTCGCGGGCGACCTCGATGAAGCGGCGGGCGACGGGCGAGAGGGTGCGGTCGGCCTTCCAGGACACACCGACCCGGCGAGGTGGGATCGGCGGGTCCATCTCGTGGATGGCGACGGTGGGGTCGCGGGTGTCGACGGCGAGGCGGGGCACGACGGCGGCGCCCATGCCGGCCCGGACGAGGGCCACCACGGCCATGTTGTCGTTGGTGCGGAACACCCAGTCGAGGTCGCCCTTGACCACCAGGTGGAGACCGTCCTCGATGTCCTGCTGGCAGCTGTTCACCTGGTAGCCGACCAGGCCCCGGCCGACGAGGTCCTGCGTCGGGAAGGGGCCGCACCGACCCTCGTCGAGCTCGGTGACGACGAGGTAGGGATCGTCGAACAGGATCTCGGTCTCGAGATCGGGCCAGCCGGAGTCGAGGGTGAAGGCCACGTCCATCTCGCCACGGGCCAGGGCCCCCGGGAAGATCTCCTTGTCGTTGTTCTCCACCAGGCGGATGTCGACTCCGGGGGTCTCGTCGCGCATGCGCCCGACGATGGTCGGGAGGATCGACGTGGTGATGCTCTGGAAGGTGCCGACCAGGAGCCGGCCGCTCTCGCCCCGCAGGAAGCGGTCGACGGTGTCGCCGGTGGCGTCGACCCGACGGAGGACGTCGCGGGCGTGCTCGAGCAGCAGGTCGCCGAGGGGGGTCAGCTCGACCGGACGGGGGCCACCGGGGCGGTCGAAGACGGGGGCGCCCAGGATGCGCTCGAGCCCGGCGATCTGCTGGCTCACCGCCGACTGGGTGTAGCCCAGCCGGGTGGCGGCCTTGCCGAAGGTCCGCTCCTCGGCCACCGCCTCCAGGGCCACCAGGTGCTTGATCTCGACGTCGCGCAGGCGGGTCATGCCCATCAGCGTACCTGTTGCTCACCAGAAGGGATCATCGCTAGCCGTGAACCTCCTGCGGGCGTACAAAGGACGCATGGACACCAGCATCGACCTCGACCAGCTGGCCTCCGACCTCGCCACACACGGGGTCGGGGCCAACGAGCACGCCCTCGCCCGCCTGGCCCGTGAGGGCCGGGAGGCCGGTGCCTCCCGCATCGCCGTCGCCGTCCTCGGCGACCGCCGGGAGCCGTGGCCGGCCCGCATCCGGGCCTTCACCCTGGTGGCTCGTCACCTCACCCGGCCGCCGCAGGTGGCCACCTCGAACGCGGCCTAGTCCCGGGCCGCCTGGCGGTCCGACCCCACCGCCGATCACCCGAGACGGCGACCCTGGTTCACCTCACCGGTGCACCAGGGTCGCCGTTTCGCGTCGAGCGGCAGGCTCCCGCGGTCCCGGGACTACGCCGGTTCGGCCCCGCTCGACGAGCGGCGGATGTTGGCCTGGGAGGCACTCCACGCCGTGCACGGATGGGCCCAGGTCCACACGCTGCACGCCGGGGGTTCGACGGCGCCACCAGCGCCGAGGCCAGCACGGTCCCGCCGGGCCTGACCGACGACCTGAGCGACCGGGTCGCCACCGCCCTCGCCGCGCTAATCTGACGACCCGTCAGATGTTGGCCGCACCGCCCTGCGGCCCCGGAGGCCTCCCATGCTCGACCACCTGATCACCGGCGGCACCGTCGTCGACGGCACCGGAGCCCCCGCCCGCCTGGCCGATGTCGCCGTGGCCCGGGGGCGCATCGTCGCCATCGCCGCGCCGGGCACGATCACCGAGGAGGCGCTCGACACGCTCGACGCCACCGGCCTCGTCGTGACGCCCGGGATCATCGACCCCCACACGCACTACGACGCCCAGATCTTCTGGGACCCGCACGTGACGCCGTCGAACGTCCACGGCGTCACCAGCGTGGTCAGCGGCAACTGCGGCTTCACCATCGCCCCCCTCCGGGCCGAGGACGCCGCCTACACCCGGGAGATGCTGGCCAGCGTCGAGGGCATGTCGGTCGCCGCCCTGGAGAAGGGCGTGCCGTGGGACTGGCACACCTTCGGCGACTACCTCGACAAGCTCGAGGGGAACATCGGCGTCAACGCCGGCTTCCTCGTCGGCCACTGCGCCCTGCGTCGCTACGTGATGGGCGAGGCCGCCGTCGGCAGCGAGGCCAGCGCCGATCAGCTCGACCAGATGCGCCAGGTGCTGGCCGAGTCGATCGCCGCCGGCGGGCTCGGCTTCTCCACCACCCTCAGCCGCACCCACTCCGACGGCGACGGCAAGCCGGTCGCCTCGCGGTGGGCCACCACCGAGGAGCTGGTCGCCCTCTGTCGGGTGGTCGGCGAGCACGAGGGCACCACCCTCGAGGGCATGACCGACGGCTGCCTCGACCGCTTCAGCGACGAGGAGATCGACCTGTTCGCCGACATGTCGGCGGCGGCGAAGCGGCCGCTCAACTGGAACGTGATGACCATCGACTCCAAGGAGCCAGGGCGCATCCCCCGCCAGCTGAGCGCCCACGACGTGGCCGCCGAGCGGGGTGGGCGCATCGTGGCCCTGACCCTGCCGGTGCAGGTGCCCATGAACATGAGCTTCCTGAACCACTGCGGGCTGTTCCTGATCCCGGGCTGGGGCGAGATCCTGCGCCTCCCGGTGCCCGAGCGCATCGCCAAGCTCCAGGACCCCGAGGTCCAGGCCTTCCT
>DATHEV010000954.1:0-2350 GCA_035318405.1 Iamia sp. | reverse complement strand
CCCTCGCCGTCCGCTACCTCGAGCTCTACAGCCAGGTGGTCTGAGGAGCCGAGCCGCCAGGCGAGGCGACCCAGAAGCACAGTGCCCTGCTCTCCGAGGCCCTGCCGAGGAGATGTCCGCCGCGACCCGGCCCCATCCGCGAAGGTCGTATGAGCCGAGCCGCCAGGCGAGGCGACCCAGAAGCACAGTGCCCTGCTCTCCGAGGCCCTGCCGAGGAGATGTCCGCCGCGACCCGGCCCCATCCGCGCCGGTCCTGAGCTCAGTCGTCGGGGGCGAAGCCCTGGCGGACGGTGTTCTCGCTCGTGGCCCGCGGGTCGAGGAACTGCATCAGGTAGTCGGGCCCGCCGGCCTTCGAGCCGACGCCCGACAGGCCGTAGCCGCCGAACGGGTGGCGGCCGACGACGGCGCCGGTGATGTCGCGGTTGATGTAGACGTTCCCGGCCCGGAGCTCGCGGCCGCACCGCTCGACCGTCGACGGCGACCGGCTGCACACCCCGGCGGTCAGGGCGAACGGTGTGTCGTTGGCCAGCGCCAGCGCCTCGTCCAGAGAGCGCGCCCGGAGCACGGCCAGCACCGGCCCGAAGTGCTCGTCGCGCGCCAGCGGCGAGGCCGGGTCGACGTCGATCACCACGGTGGGACCGACGTAGTACCCGTGGTCCGGGACGTCGGTCCGGGCCAGCGCCACGGTGCCGTGCGCCGAGGCCGATTCGACGACCCCCCGCAGACGCGAGAACGCATCGGCGTCGATGACCGGGCCGACCTGCGTGCCCATCTCGACCGACGGCCCCACCACCAGCTCGGACGCGGCGGCCACCAGCCGGGGGACGACGGCGTCCCAGGCCCGGTCGAGGACGATCAGCCGGGAGAGGGCCGAGCACTTCTGCCCGGCGTAGGCGAAGGCGGACCGCAGGACGATGGGGACGACCTGGTCGGGGTCGGCGTCGCCGTCGACGATCAGGGCGTTCTTGCCGCCCATCTCGGCGATGACCTTCTTGACCAGCTGCTGCCCGGGCCGGACGGCAGCGGCCGCGGCGTTGATCGCCAGCCCGACGTCCCGCGACCCGGTGAAGGCGATGACCGCCACCTCGGGGTGCTCGACCAGTCGAGCCCCGACCTCCTCGCCCAGCCCGGGCACGAACCCCAGCACGCCCTGCGGGAGACCGGCCGCCTCGAACGCCTCGACCAGCGACCAGGCCACCCCGGGCGACTGCTCGGCCGGCTTGAGGATGACGGGGTTGCCGGCCACCAGCGCCGCCGCCGTCATCCCGCAGGGGATGGCGAGGGGGAAGTTCCACGGCGAGATGACGGCGGTGATGCCCTTGCCCTCGTACCGCAGGCGGTTGGCCTCGCCCGGCGGCGACTGGACCTCGCCGCCGGCGTCGAGCCGCAGCATCTCCCGGCCGTAGTACTCGCAGAAGTCGATGGCCTCGCAGACGTCGGCGTCGGCCTGGTCCCACGGCTTGCCCACCTCGTGGACCTGGCGGGCGGACAGGTCGTCGCGCCGGTCCCGCATCCAGACCGCGGCCCGGAACAGCACGGCCGCCCGCTCGGCGACCGGGGTGGCCCGCCACGAGGACCGCGCCGCCACCGCGGCGGCGACGGCGTCGTCGGCCTCCGCCACCCCGCAGGCCGCGGCGCGCGCCACGACCCGATCGGGCCGCGCCGGGTCGACCGAGTCGATGGTGGCCGTGGTACGGACGCGTTCGCCGGCGATCACGGCCGGGATCTCCTGCGCGTCGGCCGATCCTGCCCGGTCGACGGCCGCGGCGAAGGCGTCGCGGGGCGAGCGTCGCCGCCACTCCCGCACCGGCTCGGGCGCGTAGGGCGCCGGGTCGGCGGCGTCGGTCGTCGTCCGCTCCGGCGAGCCGAGCCCCGGCAGCGTCTCGACCTCGGGGGCGGCGATGAGCGTGTCCAGGTCGTCGTCGTCGGCGAACCGGTGGCGCACGAACGACTCGTTGCTGGTGTTCTCCAGCAGCCGACGCACGAGGTACGCCATGCCCGGCACCAGCTCGCCGACGGGGGCGTAGACCCGCAGCCGCAACCCCATGCGGCGGATGGCCTGGTGGATGGGCTCGGCCATCCCGTGGAGCATCTGGATCTCGTAGCCGTCGTCGCCGATGCCCGACTCGCGCCCGTACTCGATGGCGTAGGCCAGCGACCGGAGGTTGTGGCTGGCGAAGGCGGCCCGCACCCCGCCGTGGTGGTCGTGGAGCAGCCGCACGCACCGCTCGTAGCTGGCGTCGGTCTCCTCCTTCTCCTCGAACACGGGGACGGGCCAGCCCGCGGCCTGGGCCTCGATCGTCTCGGTGTCCCAGTAGGCGCCCTTGACCAGGCGGACGGTCACCGATCG
>DATHEV010000953.1:0-11613 GCA_035318405.1 Iamia sp. | reverse complement strand
CGCACGCCCAGTCGACGTCGGCGAGCGTGATGTACGGCGCCGCGAACAGGCGGTCCTGGTAGGCGAAGCCCCAGTCCTCGTCGACCCAGCGGTTGAAGGCGCTGAACAACGCGCAGACGGCGTCGACGTCGTGCTTCAGCGGCTCCTCGTAGATCATGCCGAGGGTCGGGAAGAGCCAGGCCGCCTCCAGCCCGTGGGCGTCGAGCTGGGCGACGCGGGCGTCGCGGTCCCGATAGGTCGGGCGGATCGGCTCGTGCTGGCGGAGCAGGGCGATGGGGTCGTCGCCGTGGGGGTTGCCCCGGAAGTAGTCGGCCAGCACGCCGGGCTTGGACACCGGGTCGAAGGTGGCATTGCGCACGCCGCGGAAGACCCGGCCCCCCAGCACCGGGTAGGTGCGGCCGTCGATCTGGGCCCACTGGAAGACGCGGGTGGCGAGCGCCGGGTCGAGGTGGCGGCTGAAGGCGTCGAGCGCCTCGTAGTAGTGGTTGTCGGCGTCGAAGGGCCGGTAGCCGAGGGCCTCGGCCACCGCCGCGCCGTCGTCGTGGGTGGCGGCCGCGGGATCCTCGATCGTGGTCACCGGCCCAGTCTGCCGGACAGGTGTCCAGCCCACCAGGCCCGACCACTCGGTGCCAGGCACCGAGTGGCCGTCTCAGCGCGCGAGGGGGTTGAGCCGGCCGACGAGCTGGCCGAGACGGGAGGTCACGGGCTCGTCCTCCCGGCCCGGCAGGGCCAGCGAGCCGATGCGGCGGACGACGCTGCCGAACTGCTCGGCCAGCGAGCCGGTGTTGTACGGCAGGCCGTGCTCGTCGCAGACGGCCCGCACCTCGTCGGCGATCTCGGCATAGCGGTGGGCCGGCAGGTCGGGGAACAGGTGGTGCTCGATCTGGTGGCTCAGGTGGCCCGTCATCAGGTGGAACCACGGCGAGCCGGAGATGTTGGCCGAGCCGAGGAGCTGGCGGCGGTACCAGCCGCCCCGGCCCTCGCCGTCGGCCTCCTCCTGGGTGAAGGTCTGGACGCCGTCGGGGAAGTGGCCGCAGAAGATGATCGTGAAGGTCCACAGGTTGCGGACCAGGTTGGCGGCCAGGTTGCCGGAGGCGACGACCGGCGCCATGGGCCCGGCGAGCGCCGGGTAGAGGGCGTAGTCCTTCAGGACCTGGGTGCGGGCCTTGGCCCACACGCCGTCCAGCAGCTCCTGGGCCTCGGCCTTGGTCTTCTTGCCCGCCATGACCCGGTCGAGCTCGACGTCGTGGAGGGCCACGCCCCACTGGAAGAGGGCGGCCAGGGCCAGGGCGTAGACGGGGTTGCCCAGGTCGCGGGGGTGCCACCGCTGCTCGTCGGTCATGCGCAGGATGCCGTAGCCGACGTCGCGGTCCTTGCCCAGCACGTTGGTGAACGTGTGGTGCACGTAGTTGTGCGAGTGCCGCCACTGGTCGGCCGGGCAGGCCGTGTCCCACTCGAAGGTGGCCGAGTCGAGGGCCGGGTCCTGCATCCAGTCGTACTGGCCGTGCATGACGTTGTGGCCGATCTCCATGTTGTCGAGGATCTTGGCCACCGCCAGGGCGGCCACGCCGCCGAGCCAGGCCGGTGGCAGGACACCGGCCATGAGGAGGATCCGGCCCGAGACCTCGAGCTCGCGCTGGAGCTTGACGACGCCCCGGATGTGGTCGGCGTCGCGCTGGCCCAGATCGGCGATCACCGCGTCGCGGATGGCGTCGAGCTGGGCCCCGAGGGCGTCGAGATCGAGGTCGACATCGGGAACGGCAGTGAGGGTGGCGGTCATGGGGTCTCCTTCGGGGAGGCGATCGGGATCAGAGGTCGACGACGACGTCGGAGCAGGGCGTCGCCACGCAGAGCTGGATGGGCTCCTCGCCGGTACCCGAGAGAGCGCCGCTGCGGACGTCGCGCACCTGGCCGGCGGTCTTGGTGCGGGTGCAGGTGCGGCAGATGCCCATCCGGCAGCCGAAGGCGGGCGTCAGCCCGGCGGCCTCGGCCTGCTCGAGGAGGGTGGACCCGTCGCTGGTGACGGTGAGGTCGCCACCGGAGAAGCGGACCCGGGCGCCGACGGCGTCGTCATCCGGCGCCACGGTGACCAGGGCGTAGCGCTCGACGTGGAGCCGCTCGGCGGCGCCGGCGTCGTCCCAGTGGGAGATCACGGCGTCGACCAGTCCGACCGGGCCGCAGGCGTAGGTCTCGGCGGCCGCCAGGTCCGGGACCAGCGCCTCGACGTGGTCGGCGCCGAAGCGCCCGGCCTCCGAGGTCAGGACGACGTGCACGTCGAGGTGGTCGTGGGTCGCACCGAGGTGGGCCAGCTCGACGGCGTAGATCACGTCGGCCGCGGTGCGGGCGTAGTGCACGAACGTGATGGGCTCGGTGCCGCCCCCATCGAGCACGGTGCGCAGGATCGCCATCACCGGGGTGATGCCGCTGCCGCCGCTGATCAGCACCAGCCGCTCGGGACGGCGGGCCGGCAGGGTGAAGTCGCCGTCGGGAATCCCGAGGGCGACCACCGTGCCGGGCCGGGCGTGGTCGACGAGGTGACGGCTGACGAGCCCGTCGACCTGCGCCTTCACCGTGACCTGGACCAGGCCGTCGGTCCGCACCGCCGAGGACGACAGCGAGAAGCACCGCGTGTGGCGGCGCCCGTCGATCTCGACGCCGAGGCGGACGTGCTGGCCGGCCTCGCCCCGCTCCCACCCGCGGCCGGGCCGCAGCGTGAGGGTCACCACGTCGGGCGTCTCCCGGTCGACGGCCACGACCCGCGCCCGGGTGTCGTCGGCGGCCCAGGTGGGGCGGACCAGCTCCAGGAAGCGGTCGACCCCGTGGGGGGCCGTGGCCAGCTCGAGGAGTTGAGTGAACATATGTGCACCGTACCCCGATCGACCCCCGCGGTCGACGGGGCATGGGTCACAGTTCGGTGAACACTCGTCTACAGTCCGCCGTCGTGGCCGAGCCCGCCCCCGAGACCCGCCAGGAGCGCAAGGAGCGCACCCGCCAGGCGCTGCTCCGGGCCGCCCTCCGGCTGCTCGAGAAGCGCAGCTTCGACCGGCTCAGCCTGCGTCAGGTCACCAAGGAGGTGGGGATCGTCCCCGGTGCCTTCTACCGCCACTTCCGGGACATGGACGAGCTGGGCCAGGCCCTGGTCGAGGAGTCCTTCGGCACCCTGCGGGGGATGATCCGCGACGCCCGGGCCGACGTGCCCCGCTGGGACGATGCCATCAAGCAGTCCGTGGCCACGCTGGTCGACCACGTCCACGCCCACCAGCCCCACTTCCGCTTCATCGTGCGCGAGCGCACCGGCGGCAGCGCCGTCCTCCGCCACGCCATCGAGGACCAGCTGCGCCTGTTCACCGAGGAGCTGGCCGTCGACATGCGGGCCTTCCCCTACATCGGCGACTGGAGCGACGACGACGTCACCATGATCGCCAGCCTCGTCGTGAGCACGGTGGTCGGCACCGCCGCGGCGCTGACCGACCTCCCCCGCGACCGGCCCGAGGCCGAGGTTGCCATCCGCCGCACCACCGAGCACCAGCTCCGTCTCATCTTCCTCGGCGTGCCCCACTGGCGCAGCCGCTGACCGGCGCTCCCGGGGCGCGCGACCCGCTACGGGGTGCCGTAGAGCCGGATCTGCCCCGACCGCGATCCGACGACGAGCCAGCCGTCGGCCGTCAGGTCGGACTCCAGGGGGAAGGACCCGGCCGGGGCCGTCACGCCCAGGCCGAACACCTTGGCGGCGATGCTGGATCCGTAGATCGCCGAGACCAGGACGTGCCGGCCGCCACCGGCGATGCGGGCCGACCCGGGCTTGGACCCGGTGGACACCGAGCTCCGGTGGTACACGCCCCCGGCGTCCGCCGTCGCCACCACGACCGACGAGTGGAAGCTGCCACCGGCGGGCTCGTACTCGACGAAGGCGACCCGGTTGCCGTCGGCGGACACCGTGGGGACCTGGCCCGACACCTGGTCGGACAGGCGGGTGAACGTGGGCTCGGGCCCCAGCGGGAGCCGGGCCACGTACACCTGGTCGGACAGCTCCGGCACCTGGAGGTCGTCGGCCTCGAACACGATCGTGCCCCCGTCGGCCGAGAGGTCGGGGACGGTGGCGGGTCCGGAGCCACCGATGCGCTCCCGCGTCGGCTCCTGGCCGGGCCCGGCGGTGAGCACGAAGACGTCGCTCACCGCTCCGTTGGTGTCGCCGGCCACCAGGTCGGTGGCCACCGAGGAGAAGGCCACCACCGTGCCGTCGCCGCTCGTGGTGGGGTCGATGCTGTCGCCGTCGCCGTCGGTGACCCGGGAGACGGGCCCGCCCGTGGCGGGGACCTGGAAGACATCGACGTGGCCGTTGTCGTCACCGGAGACGAGGTTCGTGGCCGCCGACTGGAAGACGACGCTGGTCCCGTCGGACGAGACCTGGGGCCGGTGCGACGTCCCGTTCCCGGCGGTGAGGGCCCGGAGCCGGCCGGTCCGGCGGTCGAGGACGAAGACGTCGGTGCCGGGCGGCGAGCCCGCCGGCGTGAGGTCGTTGGCGCTGGAGGCAAAGGCGATGATGCGCCCGTCGGCGGAGATCGACGGCTCGGCGCTGTGGCCGTTCCCGGCCGTGAGCCGGGTCGAGCGGTCGGCCGCCGACGCCAGCCGGTAGGCCTCGGACGACGACACGATGGCCGCCGTCACCTGACGCTCGTCGATCCGGCGCAGCCGCTCCGCCCAGCTGCTGCGCTCGGCGACCGACGGCGGGCGGTGGAGCAGGTCGAGGAACATCACCCCGGCCCGCAGGCCCGTGGCCTCGGGCGTCAGGTACCACGCTCGGGCCAGGCCGATGCGCGAGGCGCCGCCGGCGATCCGGCCCTCCCAGTAGGCGGCGCCGGCGGCGTCGGGCTCGCGTCCGAGGATGTCGCGGTACAGGAAGGCGACGTAGCCCTCGGCCGTCCCCCCGGCGGCCGTGTACAGCTCCGGGCTCCCGTAGAGGAACGAGGCGACCGTCGAGACGCGCTCCCCGGCGACCAGGCGGTCGATCCAGTAGGTGCGGCTGGCGGCGTCGGGCACCCGGCCCAGGATGCGGTCGTACAGCCGGCGGAGAATCACGCCGGCGTGCTCGCGGCTGGCGACCAGCTCGTCGGCCATGGCCCGCCGCGACCTGCCGGCGTGGAGCTGGTCGGTGCGGTACCGGAGCGCATCGTTCGTCGGCGGGCGCTCGAACAGGTGCCGATAGGTGAGCACCACCCAGGCCGAGTCGGGCTCGACCGGCGTCAGCGCGGCCGCCGGCCCCGGGCCGGGCGCGGCCGTCAGCGTCGCCACCACGACGGCCAGAACCGCCGCCGCCCTCCTCACGCGCCCGCGTCCACGGGCTCCACTCATCGCCACCGCCATGGCTCTCTCCTCCTGTTGTGACGACGACCCCGCCGGCCGTCGTCGCCGGGACCGTAGCGCCCCGCGCCGTGGCCCCGCCGCGGTTGCGGCCACCTGTCTACAACTTGTATGGTCGACCCCGGGTCGAGCCCCGCCGGACGGCGAGTAGGTTCGACACCCGGACGACGAGACCAGCGAAGGGATCCACCCCCATGGCCAGCGACAGCTTCGGAGCGCGACGCACCCTCGACGTCGGGGGACAGAGCGTCGACATCTTCGCCCTCGACGCCGCCACCGACGACGTCGGCCGCCTCCCCTACGGCCTCAAGGTCCTCCTCGAGAACCTCCTGCGCACCGAGGACGGCGTGAAGGTCACCGCCGACGACGTCTCCGGGCTGGCCGCCTGGCAGCCGGGCCAGACCAGCGACGCCGAGATCTCCTTCACCCCGGCCCGGGTGCTGATGCAGGACTTCACCGGCGTCCCCGCCGTCGTCGACCTCGCCGCCATGCGCGACGCCATGGCCGAGCTGGGCGGCGACCCGTCGGTCATCGAGCCGCTGGTGCCGGTCGATCTCGTCATCGACCACTCCATCCAGGTCGACCACTTCGCCCAGTCCGACTCCTTCGACCTCAACGCCACCCTCGAGCTCCAGCGCAACAAGGAGCGCTACGAGTTCCTCAAGTGGGGCCAGCAGGCGTTCGAGTCGCTGCGCGTCGTCCCGCCCAACATGGGCATCTGCCACCAGATCAACCTGGAGAACCTGTCCCGGGTCGTGCAGCTGCGCGACGGCGTCGCCTTCCCCGACACGCTCGTCGGCACCGACTCGCACACCCCGATGGTCAACGGCCTCGGCGTCGTGGGCTGGGGCGTGGGTGGCATCGAGGCCGAGGCGGCCATGCTCGGCCAGCCCGTCCCCCTGCTCGTCCCCCAGGTCGTCGGCCTGCGCCTCACCGGCGACCTGCCGGCCGGCACCACCGCCACCGACCTGGTCCTCACCATCACCGAGCTGCTGCGCCAGCACGGGGTGGTCGGCTCGTTCGTCGAGCTCCACGGCCCGTCCCTCTCGGCCCTGCGGGTCGAGCACCGGGCCACCATCGGCAACATGTCGCCCGAGTACGGCTCGACCATCACCATCTCGCCGGTCGACGACGAGACCCTCCGCTACCTGCGGGCCACCGGACGGCCCGACGACCTGGTGGCCCTGGTCGAGGCCTACGCCAAGACCCAGGGCCTCTGGCACGACCCCGAGAACGACCCGCAGTACGACTCCGTGGTCGAGCTGGACATGTCCACCGTCGTGCCGTCGCTGGCCGGGCCCAAGCGCCCCCAGGACCGCATCCCCCTCGACCAGGCCAAGGCCGCGCTGGCCGGCGTGCTGGGCGACTCCGAGGTCCAGGTGCTCACGGCCGAGGACAGGGAGGTCGCGGCCAGCTTCCCCGCCAGCGACCCGCCCTCGGGCACGGCCGACGACACCGCTCCCCCGGTGCCGGTCCGCGAGGTGGCGTGCGAGACGGCGCCGCCCGTGACCAACAAGGTCGACCTGACCCTGGCCGACGGCACCGAGACCTCGCTCGACCACGGCCGGGTCGTGATCGCCGCCATCACCAGCTGCACCAACACCTCGAACCCCGACGTGATGGTCGCCGCCGGCATCCTGGCCCGCAACGCCCGGGCGAAGGGCCTGACCCGGCGGCCCTGGGTCAAGACATCGCTCGCCCCCGGCAGCAAGGTCGTCATGGACTACTACGACCGGCTCGACCTCACCGACGAGCTGGCCGCCATCGGCTTCGACCTGGTCGGCTACGGCTGCACCACCTGCATCGGCAACTCGGGCCCGCTCCCGGCCGAGATCAGCCAGGCCGTCAACGACGCCGATCTCACCGTCGCCGCCGTCCTGTCCGGCAACCGCAACTTCGAGGGGCGCATCAACCCCGACGTGAAGCTCAACTACCTGGCGTCGCCCCCACTGGTGGTGGCCTACGCCCTGGCCGGCACCATGAACTGGGACCCGGGCTCCGAGCCCCTCGGCACCGACGCCGACGGCCAGCCGGTCATGCTGGCCGACATCTGGCCCGATGCCGGCGAGGTGGCCGAGGCCGTGGCCCGGGCCACCGGGGCCGACTCGTTCACGTCCATCTACGACACCCTCTTCGACGGCGACGACCGCTGGCGGGCCATCGACGCCCCCACCGGCGACCGCATGGACTGGGACGGCGAGTCGACCTACGTGCGGCAGCCCCCGTACTTCGAGGGCCTCCAGGTCGACCCGTCGGGGCGGACCGACATCACCGGCGCCCGCGTCCTGGCCCTGCTGGGCGACTCGGTCACCACCGACCACATCTCCCCCGCCGGCAACATCAAGGCCGAGAGCCCCGCCGGTCGGTACCTCCACGACCACGGTGTCGAGAAGGCCGACTTCAACTCGTACGGCTCCCGCCGGGGCAACCACGAGGTGATGATCCGGGGCACCTTCGCCAACATCCGGCTCCGCAACCAGCTCCTCCCCGGCTCCGAGGGCGGCGTCACCAAGCACATCCCGTCGGGTGAGGCGATGGACATCTACGACGCGTCGGAGCTCTACCTCGCCGACGGCACTCCCCTCGTGGTGTTGGCCGGCAAGGAGTACGGCTCGGGCTCGTCCCGCGACTGGGCGGCGAAGGGCACGGCGCTGCTCGGCGTCCGGGCCGTCATCGCCCAGAGCTACGAGCGCATCCACCGGTCGAACCTGATCGGCATGGGCGTGCTGCCGCTCCAGTTCTCCGACGGCGACTCGGTCGAGTCCCTTGGCCTCACCGGCGAGGAGGAGCTCTCGATCGCCGGGCTCTCCTCCCTCGGCGACGACGACGCCGTCCCCCCGACGCTCGAGGTCCGGGCCGGCGAGGTGACCTTCACGGCCACCGTCCGGATCGACACCCCGACCGAGCAGGCCTACTACCGCCACGGTGGCGTCCTCCCCTACGTCCTCCGCAGCATCCACGCCCGCACCGGGAGCTGACCCCTCGCTCCAGCTTTGTCCGGAAGGTCCCGCCGGTGACCGGTTTCCGGACAAAGCCCGACGGGGTCGTGGTGGGAACGGGGCCAGGCACGGGTCTCGGGTTCACGCCACGGCCGCGAGGACGCTGGCGGCGACGCGGTCGCGGGTCGCCGGTCCGTTTCGGGCGACGTCGGCCCACACCAGGCGTTCGACGTCGTAGCCCAACCGCCGGATGCGGCGATCGCCGTCCCGGTCGAGCGATCGCTGGGGCTCGCGGGCGTGGTGCGGGCCGTCGAGCTCGAGGACGAGGCGCCCGGCCTCGTGCAGGCCGTCGACCCGCCGGATGTAGCCCTGCTCGTCCGACAGCTCGACCTGCCAGGCGAAGCCCAGCCCGTCGAGCAGGGCACAGCCGACCTCCTCGAGCCCGCTCTCGGGCGGGACGTGGTCGAGCCCCAGGCCGTCGAGGACCGACCGCATGCGACGGGTCCCCGGTCGACCCGGGCCGCCCATCTCGTAGAGGACCCGGTAGAGCGACGGCATCGTGCACGACCGCAGGAGCAGGCCACGGTCGATCGCCCGCCCCAGCGCCTGCGGACCGGTCGTCCGGGCCAGGTCGAAGATCGTCCGCGACGGCGTCGTGCACGGGACGCCCTGGACCGACGTCAGGTGGTGCGGGAGGAGGCGGGTGCTGCGGTGGACCCGGGCGACCGACCGCTCGGCGCTCAGGCCCGTGGGCCGCGTGAGCTCGATGCGCCGGTCCGGTGCCCACACCCGCAGGTCCTCGAGCCGGGCGGCCGTGTGGTGCGACGCCCAGGTCTCTCCCGGGAAGGCGCCGATGGCGGCCAGCACGTCGCCCGGGAAGGACGGCGGCACCCCGCCGAGGCGGAACACCCCGTACCCGAGGTCGACCAACCGCCCGTCGGTCGCCCAGCGGGAGATCGTCGACGGCGACAGCCCGGCCGCCCGCAGGTGGTCGTGGGTGACGATGCCGTGCGCCCGCTCGGCCGTCTGCGTGAGGTCCTTCCACCGGTCCATCGGTCCATCATCCGACACCGGTGTGACAGTGAGCGCCGCCCTCGGCGAGCCCCCGTCGGGCTTTGTCCGGAAGGTCCCGCCGGTGACCGGATTCCGGACAAAGCTGGGTGGGAGCCCCCGTGGGGTTTGTCCGGAAGGTCCCGCCGGTGACCGGTTTCCGGACAAAGCTGGGTGGGGTCAGCCTTCGGCGAGGAGGCGTTGGAAGTGGGCGGCGGTGGTCTCGATGCCGTCGCGGACGTGGACCGTCGGCGCCCATCCCAGCAGGTCGCGGGCCTTGGTGATGTCGGGCTTGCGCTGCAACGGGTCGTCGACGGGCAGGGGGTGGTACGTCAGCTCCGAGCTCGACCCGGTGACCTCGAGCACCATCTCGGCCAGCTGGCCGATCGTGTACTCGTCGGGGTTGCCGATGTTGGTCGGCGTGGTGACGTCCGAGTCGAGCAGGGCCAGGAAGCCCCGGACCTCGTCCTCGACGTAGGTGAAGCTGCGGGTCTGGCTGCCGTCGCCGTAGATCGTGATGGGCTCGCCCCGCAGGGCGGCCACGATGAAGTTGCTCATGGCCCGCCCGTCGTCGGGTCGCATCCGGGGGCCGTAGGTGTTGAAGATCCGGACGATGCGGACGTCGAGGCCGTGGTGGCGGTGGTACGCCATCGTCATGGCCTCGGCGAAGCGCTTGGCCTCGTCGTACACGCCGCGGGGCCCGATGGGGTTGACGTTGCCCCAGTAGGTCTCGGGCTGGGGGTGCACCTGCGGATCGCCATAGACCTCGCTGGTGGAGGCCAGGAAGAACTTGGCCCCCTTGGCCTTCGCCAGCCCGAGCGTGTTGTGGGTGCCGAGACCGCCCACCTTCAGGATCTGGATCGGGATCCGCTCGAAGTCGACGGGGCTGGCCGGGCTGGCCAGGTGCATCACCACGTCGACGGGACCGGGCACCCAGACGTAGGTGCTGACGTCGTGCTGGACGAAGGTGAAGTCCTTCCGCCCGAAGAGGTGCTCGATGTTGTGGGTGGACCCGGTGGCGAGGTTGTCGAGGCACACCACCTCGTCGCCCCGCGCCAGCAGGGCGTCGCAGAGGTGCGACCCCAGGAACCCGGCCCCGCCGGTGACGACGACGCGAGCCACGTCAGGAGCGACCGATGCCGTCGTAGGCGAAGCCCAGGGCCTTGAGCGCCGGCCCGTCGAGCAGGTTGCGCCCGTCGACCACCGCCTTGGTGCCGATGAGGTCGGCCACCTTGGCCAGGTCCATCTCGGCGAACTCGGGCCACTCGGTGAGGACGGCGAGCACGTCGGCCCCCGTCACCGCCTCGTAGGGGTCGGTGACGACCTCGACGCCCTCCAGGCGGGGGTCGCGCCCGTCGAGGACGGCCGGGTCGTAGGCCCGCACCGTGGCGCCCACCTCGAGCAGGCGGTTGATGATGTTGATCGCCGGCGAGTCCCGCAGGTCGTCGGTGCGGGCCTTGAAGGTGAGGCCCCACACGGCGATGGTCTTGCCCTCGAGCCGGCCGCCGGCGAAGCGGGTGATCTTGTTGGCCACCCGCCCGAACTGCTCCTCGTTGACCGCGATGACCTGGCGCAGCAGGCCGAACTGGTAGCCCGAGTTCTCGGCGATGCGCACCAGGGCGTGGGAGTCCTTGGGGAAGCAGCTGCCGCCCCAGCCCGGACCCGGCACCAGGAACTTGTCGCCGATGCGCTGGTCGAGGCCCATGCCCTTCACGACGTCGGTGACGTCGGCGCCGACCTCCTCGCACACCGCCGCCATGGCGTTGACGAAGCTGATCTTGGTGGCGAGGAAGGCGTTGGAGGCGTACTTGATCGTCTCGGCCGAGGCCGGGTCGGTGATCAGCACCTCGCCCGGCAGCTTGGCGTAGAGGTCGGCCACCCGGTGGGCGGCGGCCTGGTCGTCGCTGCCGATGACGATGCGGTCGGGGTGCAGGAAGTCGTTGACGGCGGTGCCCTCGCGGAGGAACTCCGGGTTCGACACCACGAGCACGTCGTCGCGGCCGACCGCCGCCTCCACGATGCGGGTCGAGCCGACCGGCACCGTCGACTTGTTGATGACGATCGACTCGTACGGCAGGAGCGGCCCGATCTCGGCGGCGGCCGCTTCGATGTAGGACAAGTCGGCGGAGCCGTCGTCGCCCTGTGGCGTCGGCACGCAGAGGTAGGCGAACTCGCAGTCGGCGACGGCCTCGGCCGCCCCGACCACGAACGACAACCGTCCGGCGCTCATCGACTGGCTGACCAGCCGGTCGAGGCCGTGCTC
>DATHEV010000952.1:0-10818 GCA_035318405.1 Iamia sp. | reverse complement strand
CGTCGTGGGCGCCTCGGTGGTGCTCGTCGGGTCGCCGTCGCCGGCCTTGACGTCCTCGGTCGGGCCCGACGATGCCGCCCCGGCGGCCACGGCCACCAGCAGCAGGACGACGGCCACCCCGCCACCGGCCGAGGCCAGCAGGGCCCGCCGGCGGCGGTGGGCCGCCACCTTGGCCACCACCAGGTCGTGCATCTCGGTCTCAGTGCGCAACGGTCGCCTCCTGGGTCGGGCCGGGACGGGTGCGGCGCAGTGACGCCGCCGCCCGGGCGATGTGGGTCTTGACCGAGTTGGCGCTGATGTCGAGCGCCGTGGCCACCTCGTCGATCGACAGGTCGAGCAGGTAGTGCAGGACCAGCACCTCACGCTGACGGGCCGGCAACCCGCGCAGCAGGTCGGCGACCTCGAGCCGGCCCACCAGCGGGTCGGCCGGGTCGACCACCGCCTCGGCCGCGGGGTCCGGAGCGTGGCGCCGACGGCGCAACAGGTCGATGGCCACGTTGGCCGCGACCCGCTGCACCCAGGCGTCGCGATGCGGCAGCTCGCCGACTCGGGACCACTGACGGGCGGTGCGGGCCAGCGCCTCGGCGGCGGCGTCCTCGGCCTCGGTCCGGTCCCGCAGCAGCCGGGTCGTGACCCGGAGGGCCAGGGCCAGCAGGTGCGGGAACTCGGCCTCGAAGCCCTGGTGAAGCTGCGGTGTCCGGCTCATCACCCCGTCATCGAACGAGCAGCCGGTGACGGGTGACACGGGACCAAGATCAGCGCCCGTCGAGGACGACGCGGACGCAGAGGAGCGAGGGGACGCTCGACGGCGACCGGCCAACGCCACCGCGGCCGGCGCGCGAGACGGCAGCCGGGCCGAGGGCATCGTCCGCCTCGACTCCGGCTGCCGGGTCGGCTGACTGGCTCAGTCCAGGCAGTACGTCGTCACCAGGGCGACGCCGACGATCTCGGGTGCGAAGAGCTCCTCGAACCGGCGGGCGTCGGCCTCGGTCCAGAAGAACATGGACACGTAGTACCAGTCGGGGTCGAAGCCCAGCTGCTCGTCGGCGCCCTCATCGCACCCGAACTCGCCCCCGCCGACGCCGAGGTTCTCGTAGCCGACCGCGCGGGCCTGGGCCTCCGCCTCCGTGAGCACGGCGTCGTCGAAGCCCGGCGCCACCGCCAGGATGGCGGTCCATGCCTGGCCGCCGTGCTCGAGGGTCGGGCGCAGCGGTGGCCAGGTCACGGGAGGCTCGGTCGTGGTCGTCGGGGGCGGCTCCGTCGTCGTGGTGGGCGGCGCCTCGGTGGTCGTCGGCGGGGGCTCGGTGGTGGTCGTGGTCGTGGTCGTCTCCGGCGCCGTCGTCGTGCTCGTCGTCGTCGACGGCTCGGCCTCGGTCGTCGTGGGCGCCTCGGTGGTGCTCGTCGGGTCGCCGTCGCCGGCCTTGACGTCCTCGGTCGGGCCCGACGATGCCGCTCCGGCGGCCACGGCCACCAGCAGGAGGACGACGGCCACGCCACCTGCCGCCGAGGCCATGACCGTCCGCCGGCGGCGGTGGGCGGCGACCTTGGCCACCACCAGGTCGTGCATCTCGTTCTCAGTGCGCAACGGTCGCCTCCGTCGTCGTGGTGGGCTGGCTGCGGCGGAGCGCCTGCAGGGCCCGGGTCGTGTGGGTCTTGACCGAGTTCTCGCTGATGCCCAGGGCGGCGGCGGTCGCTTCGGTCGACAGGTCGAGCAGATAGCGGAGCACCAGCACCTCGCGCTGGCGGGCCGGCAGCCCCCGCAGGAGGTCCGCCACCTCCAACCGGCCCATCAGCGGGTCGGCGGGGTCGATCATGGCCTCGGTGGCCGGCTCGGGGGCGTGGCGCCGACGGCGCAGCTGGTCGATGGCCACGTTGGCCGCGACCCTCTGCACCCAGGCATCCCGGTGGTCGAGGTCGCCGACCCGGGACCACTGACGGGCCGTGCGGGCCAGCGCCTCGGCGGCGGCGTCCTCGGCCTCGGCCCGGTCCCGCAACAGCCGGGTCGTGACCCGGAGGGCCAAGGCCAGCAGGTGCGGGAACTCGGCCTCGAAGCCCTGGTGGAGCGGCGGTGTCCCTCTCAGGACCCGGTCGGATCGGTCATCGCGGGCCATCGAGCGTCGTCGCCGGGTGGCCGGTCCTGAGACGATCTGGCCTGCTCCTTCGTCGCAGGCCAGACCACCCGTGCCGCCGACGAGAGGCCCCGCTCCGGCGTCCTCGGAGTCATCACCCTGGTCGTGTCGCTCCGCTGAGCCTCTCATCACCCCGTCATCGGCTGAGAGGCGGCCGACGGGTGACACGGGACCGAGATCAGCGCTCGTCGAGGACGACGCGGACGCCGAGGAGGCGGATGGGGCGGTCGACCGTGAAGCGACCCAGCACCACCGCAGCCTGGGCGGCGGCGACGGCGGGGTCGGTGGTCGGCTCGGCCAGCTTGCTGATCTTGGTGCGGGTCCAGAAGGTGGCGGTGCGGACCTTGACGGCCACGTGGGTGACGAGCCGCCCGTCGGCCACCACCTCGACCGTCACGGCCCGGGCCAGGGCCTCGACCTCGGCCGCCACCTGGACCGGATCGGTGATGTCCTCGGTGAAGGTCACCTCCTTGCTCCGCCCCTTGGCGACCCGGGGCGAGCCGTCGAGCGGGTCGGTGCCACCGCCCAGGCCCAGGATCTTGAGGCCGGGCCCGATGCGGAGGCCGAACTCGGCGGCCAGCACATCGACGTCGGCCCGGGCCAGGTCGTCGATGGTCCGCACGCCGCACGCCTCCAGCCGGCGGGCGATGCGGGACCCGATGCCCCAGACCTCGGTCACCGGCCGCGGGCCCCACCCCTCGGCCCACTCACGCCGGGTCAGCCGGGCGATGCCCCCGGGCTTGGCCGCCCGCACGGCCGTCTTGGCCAGCAGCCGGCTCTCGCCGATGCCGATGGCGCACGACAGCCCGGTGCGGGCGAGCACCGCGGCCCGCATGGCGGCGGCCTGCGCCTCGGGGTCGTCGGTGCGCAGGCCCACGAAGGCCTCGTCCCAGCCCCACACCTCGACCACCACCGGGAACGACCGGAGGGTGGCCATCACCTCCTCGGAGGCGGCGTCGTAGGCGGCCCGGTCGGACGGGAGGAACACGGCGTCGGGGCAGCGCCGGAGAGCCGTCCGCAGCGGCATGCCCGAGCGCACGCCGTGGGCGCGGGCCTCGTACGACGCCGTGGCCACCACCTGCCGGGGTCGGGTGGGGTCGCCGTCACCGCCGACCACCACCGGCCGCCCGGCCAGCTCGGGTCGGCGCAGGACCTCGACAGCGGCCAGGAACTGGTCGAGGTCGACGTGCAGGACCCAGTCCTGCACGTCGACGCTCATGGCCTCAGATCTGGGTGCGGCCGTGGCAGAGCTTGAACTTCTTGCCCGACCCGCAGGGGCACGGGGCGTTGCGGGGCGTCTTGTCGAAGTCCGACTTCACGATCGGGGCGGCGCTGGGCGCCTCGACGACCTCGGGGGTGTCCTCGACGCCCGCCCTCGCGGCCTGGGCTCGGGCCGCCGCCTTCATGCGGTCGTCGCTGGAGTTGGCCGAGTCGTCGGGGCCGGAGGTCTGGAGCTTCTCGGGCGGCGCCGCCGACCTGTCCTCCTCCTGCACGACCTGGACGTGCATCACGTACTTGACCTGGTCGCGCTGGATCGACTTCATCATGACGCCGAACATGTCGTAGCCCTCGCGCTGCCACTCGACGAGCGGGTCCTTCTGGCCCAGGGCTCGGAGGTTGATGCCCTCCTGGAGGTAGTCCATGTCGTGGAGGTGCTCGCGCCAGTGCTGGTCGATGAGCCGCAGGGCGACCTGGCGCTCCATCTCGCGCATGGCCTCGTCGCCCAGCTCGTCCTCACGGGCCTCGTAGAAGGCGGTGGCCTCGCCGATCAGCAGGTCGTAGACGCCGTCGGTGCCGACGGCCTCGCCGACCCGGTCCTGGGTGAGCTCGGTGGGCCAGTAGGTCGCCACCTCGACCAGGAGGGTCTCGAGGTCCCACTCCTCACCGAAGTCGCCGGTGCAGTGGGTGCCGATGAGCTCGTCGACGACCTCGGCCAGGTTGCCCAGGGTCTCGTCGCGCAGGTCGGCGTCGCCCAGGATCTCGTCGCGGCGCGCGTAGATCACCTTGCGCTGCTCGTTCATGACCTCGTCGTACTTGAGGACGTTCTTGCGGATCTCGGCGTTCCGCTGCTCGACGGTGTTCTGGGCCCGCTCGATGGCCTTGGTGACCATCTTGGCCTCGATGGGCACGTCGTCGGGCAGGGCCTTCGACATCACCCAGTTCATGGCGCCGGTGGCGAACAGCCGCATGAGGTCGTCCTCGAGCGACAGGTAGAACCGGCTCTCGCCGGGGTCGCCCTGACGGCCCGACCGGCCCCGCAGCTGGTTGTCGATGCGACGGGAGTCGTGGCGCTCGGTGCCCAGCACGTAGAGGCCGCCCAGCTCGCGGACCTTCTGGCCCTCGGCCTTGGTCTCGACCTTGTAGCGCTCGATGAGCTCCTGGTAGCGGGCGGTGCCCTCGGCCCCGTCCTCGTGGTCGAGGCCCTCGGACTTGACGTCGACCTCGGCCAGGCCCTCGGGGTTGCCGCCGAGGAGGATGTCGACGCCCCGGCCGGCCATGTTGGTGGCGACGGTGATCGAGTGGAGGCGGCCGGCCTGGGTGACGATCTCGGCCTCCCGGAAGTGCTGCTTGGCGTTGAGCACCTCGTGGGGCACGCCTCGCTTCTCGAGGAGGCGGGAGAGCTTCTCGGACTTCTCGACCGAGATGGTGCCGACGAGCACGGGCTGGCCCGTCTCGTAGCGGTCGACGAGGTCCTCGACGACGGCGTCGAACTTGCCGTCCTCGGACTTGTAGATGAGGTCGGCCTCGTCCTGGCGCCTCAGGTCCTTGTTGGTCGGGATGGGCACGACCTGGAGGTCGTAGGTGGCGCCCAGCTCGGCCGCCTCGGTGAGGGCGGTGCCGGTCATGCCGGCGAGCTTCTCGTAGAGGCGGAAGTAGTTCTGGAGGGTGATGGTGGCGAGGGTCTGGTTCTCCTCCTTGATCCGCACCCCCTCCTTGGCCTCGACCGCCTGGTGCAGCCCCTCGGACCAGCGCCGGCCGTCGAGGACGCGCCCGGTGAACTCGTCGACGATCTTCACCTCGCCGCCCTGGATGAGGTAGTCCTTGTCCCGCTTGAACAGCTCCTTGGCCTTCAGGGCGGCCTGGAACTGGTGGACGAGGTTCTGGGAGACGGCGTCGTAGAGGTTCTCCACCCCGAGGGCGGCCTCGACCTTCTCGACCCCCGACTCGGTGGGGGCGACGATGCGCTTCTCCTCGTCGACCTCGTAGTCCTCCTCGCGCTGGAGACCCCGGACGATGGAGGCGAAGCGGTGGTAGAGCTTGGCCGCATCGGCCAGCCGGCCCGAGATGATCAGCGGGGTGCGGGCCTCGTCGATGAGGATCGAGTCGACCTCGTCGACGATGGCGTAGGAGTGGCCCCGCTGGGTCTTGGCCGCCTGCGACATGGCCATGTTGTCGCGCAGGTAGTCGAAGCCGAACTCGTTGTTGGTGCCGTAGGTGATGTCACAGGCGTACTGGGCCCGCTTGTGGGCCGAGTCGACCCGGCCCGGGACGATGAGGCCCACGCTCAGCCCCATGAACCGGTGCAGCCGGCCCATCCACTCGGAGTGGAAGCTGGCCAGGTAGTCGTTCACCGTGATCAGGTGGACGCCCTCGCCCTTCAGGGCGTTGAGGTAGAGGGGGAGCGTCGAGACGAGGGTCTTGCCCTCGCCCGTCTTCATCTCGGCGACCCACCCGAAGTGGAGGGCGGCGCCGCCCATCATCTGGACGTCGTAGTGACGCTGGCCCAGCGCCCGGGTGGCCGCCTCGCGCACGACGGCGAAGCCCTCGAGCAGGAGGTCGTCGAGGTCGGCGCCCCGGTCGAGCTGCTCGCGGAAGTCGACCGTCTTGTGCTGGAGGTCTTCGTCGCTCAGCTTCTGGAGCTCGGGCTCGAAGGCGGCGATGTCGGGAGCGAGGCCAGCCAGGGCGCGGACTTTGCGCCCTTCGCCGGCGCGGAGAAGTTTGTCGAGGACACCCATGAGGCGACCACTCTACCGAGCCGTCCCTTGCCACCCGTTGGCGGTGGCGGGATCTGTCTCCAGATCCGCCCCTGGTCAGCGGCTTTCAGGACCTCGGCGGACACGCAATCGCGGGGGACCCGGTCAGGGAGGGGTCGGCGGCGGTCCTGAAAACACGATCTGAGAGGCCTCGGGATCGTCGTCACCGCGTCGGGCCTCTTCGTGCCGCCCGCCCGGCCTCTCAAGTCCCGAGGTCGATGATCTGCTCGCGAACGGCGTACAGGGCGGCCTCGGTGCGCGAGTGCAGCTGGAGCTTCTCGAGGATGTTGCGCACGTGGTTCTTGACCGTGTTCTCCGAGATGAACAGCTCCTCGGCGATCTCCCGGTTGCTGCGCCCCCGGGCGATGAAGCCCAGGACCTCGATCTCGCGGCCGGTGAGCCGGGGCCCGGCGGGGGCCACCCGGCCACCGTCGACCCGGTTGGCCAGGGCGGTGAACTCGTTGAGCAGCTTGGTGGCCATCGACGGGGTGACCAGGCTCTGGCCCGCGGCCACGGCCCGGACGGCGTCGGCGACCTCCTCGATGGAGGCCTCCTTGAGCAGGTAGCCGACGGCACCGGCCTTGATGGCGTCGTACAGGTCGCTCTCGGTGTCGCTGACGGTGAGCATCACGACCCGGGCCGACGGGACCTCGAGGGCCAGCCGGCGGGCGGCCTCGATGCCCCCGACGCCGGGCATGCGGACGTCGAGCAGCACCACGTCGGGCGCCGTCTCCCGCGCCAGGTCGACAGCCTCGTCGCCGTTGCTGGCCTCGGCCACGACCTCGATGTCGTCCTCGGGCTCGAGGACGAGCGACAGGCCGCGCCGGAACACGGCGTGGTCGTCGCAGACGAGCACCCTGATCTGCTGGCCCCCTGCTGGCTGGTTCACCCGTTCGCTCCCATTCACAGCCGTCCCCTGGGGAAACGTCTGGCCCTCGGCTCTGTTGCTGGCCTCAGCCATCCTCGTCGATCAGACCGATGTCACCGTCTTCTCGCCGGTAGACCACTGCGGCCCGCCCGGTGTCGAGGTTGGTGAAGAAGAAGAAGCCGTGGCCCAGCAGGTCCATCCGCTGGGCGGCCTCGTCGGCCGTCATCCCCATCGGCGCGAACCGCTTGACCTTGACGATCTTCGGGGCGGCGTCGACCGCCGGCAGGGCGCCGTCGGGCGCGGGGGCATCCAGCACGAGGGTGTCGCTGGTCAGGGCGTCGGCCGGGACCGTGGCGGGGCGCTTGCCGCCGCCGCCCTTCTTCTGACGCTGGAGCTTGGTCTTGAGCTTGTGGAGCTGCTGCTCGAGCTTGGCGACGGCCTTGTCGATGGCGACGTAGCCGTCGACCGCGGACACCTTGGCCCGCACGTGGTGGCCGTGGCCCTCGAGGGTGACCTCGCAGAGCTCGGGCTCGGCGATGCGGGGGTTCCGGTGGGTCGTGAAGTGCACCTCCGCCCGGTCCATGCCGTCGACGAACCGGCCCAGCTTGCCGATCTTCTCCTCGGCTGCGAGTCGCAGCTTCTCGGGGATCTCCATGTGCCGGGCGCTGACGGTCACTTCCATCAAGGTGCTCCTCGTTGCTCGGGTGGTTGGACTGTAGACGTGATCGGCGCACCTCTCGTCGTAGGGCACGAGGACCACGGCGTGCTCCGGATCCGGGGCGCCGGTGTGCGGGCCAGGGCGGCCGGCACGGCCCGGCCCCCGGCCCCGACGACCGCCTCGACGGCCGCCCGGAGGGTGGCGCCGGTGGTGACGACATCGTCGACGACCAGCACCCGCGCACCCGGCCGCAGGGAGGCGACGGCGACGAACCGTGGCCCGGCGGCGCGCCGATCGGCCGCCGGGCGGCCGGTCTGCGCCGGGCCGGGGAGCCGGCGCAGGACGGGCCGGCAGGGCACGTCGAGGGCGGAGGCCACGACGCGGGCCAGCAGCTCGGCGTGGTCGAAGCCGCGGGTGCGCCGGTGCCGGTCGGTGGTGGGCGCCCACGTCACCAGGTCGACCGGCACGCCCGCCGCCCGCACCCGCCGGGCCAGCCCGGTGGCCAACCAGGTCAGGCCCTGGCGGTGGTTGCGGTACTTGACCCGGGCGACGAGGGGCCGGGCCGGCCCGTCGTAGCGCAGCAGCGTGACCAGGCCGGCCAGCCCCGCCGGGTCCGGTTCGGGCGCGGGCGGGAGCAGGCCGGCGTGGCAGGCCCGGCACGGGGACGCCCCGGGCCGGTCGCAGGAGGCACAGCGAGCGGCGAGCAACATCCCGCCATCGTGCGCCCGGGGTGTGACAGCGAGCCCCGTCTGCGAACTCGGGGGGTTCGGTGACCCTGGAGGGGCACGGAACCCCCCGAGTTCGCAGGGCGGGCTAGGGGCGGGTGCGGGGGGACTTGGTCTGGCGGGCGGAGCGCTCGACCTTGTCGCCCAGGACCTCGTCGATGGCGGCGACCAGGTCGTCGTCGAGGGTGATGTCGGCGGCGGCGACGGTGGCGTCGAGCTGCTCGGGGCGCGACGCCCCGACGATGGCCGAGGCCACGTTGGGGTTGCGCAGCACCCAGGCCACGGCCAGCTGCGGCATCTCGATGCCGGCCTGCTCCGCGAGGGGCTTGAGTCGCTGGACCCGCTCGAGCAGGTCGTCGTCCGTGAGCCAGCGCCCGATCATGTCCTTGCCGCCGGCCTCGTCGGTGGCCCGGCTGCCCTCGGGCGGGGGCTGGCCCGGCAGGTACTTGCCGGTCAGCAGGCCCTGGGCCATGGGCGACCAGACGATCTGCGAGAGGCCCTCGTCCTCGCACGCCGGGACCACGTCGCGCTCGATGACCCGCCACAGCATCGAGTACTGCGGCTGGTTGGAGACGAACGGGATGCGGAGCTCGCGGGCGAGCTGCGCGGCGCGGCGGATCTCGTCCGCCGTCCACTCGGAGACGCCGATGTAGTGCGCCTTGCCGGACCGGACGACGTCGGCGAAGGCGACCATGGTCTCCTCCAGCGGCGTCTCGTTGTCGAAGCGATGGGCCTGGTAGAGGTCGACGTGGTCGGTCTGGAGCCGGCGCAGCGAGCCGTCGATCGACTCCAAGATGTGCTTGCGCGACAGGCCCCGGTCGTTGACGCCGGGCCCCGTCGGCCAGAACACCTTGGTGGCGATCTCCAGGCCCTCCCGGCGCTGGCCCTTGAGGGCGTTGCCCATCACGACCTCGGCCTTGGTGCCGGCGTAGACGTCGGCCGTGTCGAAGGTGGTGACGCCGAGGTCGAGGGCGGCGTGGACGCACGCGGTGGCGGCGTCGTCCTCGACCTGCGAGCCGTGGGTGATCCAGTTGCCGTAGCTGACGGCGGAGACCTTGAGGCCGCTGCGGCCCAGGAAGCGATGGTGCATGGCGACCGACCTTATTGGGCGATCATCCCGGTCGCGCCGGGCGCCGGTGGATCAGTGCTTGCCCAGGTCCGGGCCGCTCCCGGGTGGTGGGTCCTCGGGCGGGGACGGGAAGGGCCCCGGGTCCGACGGCGGGCCCGGGAAGCCCCCGGGCGGGGGCGGCGGGGTGCCATAGCCCGGTCCACCGAAGCCGGGCGGGGGTCCGGGGGGCGGGCCGTAGCCCGGCGGCGGTCCGCCGTAGCCGGGCGGGGGTCCGGGGGGCGGGCCGTAGCCCGGCGGCGGCGGTCCGCCGTAGCCCCCCGGGGGCCCGTAGCCGGGCGGCGGTCCGCCGTACCCGGGCGGGGGCCCGTAGCCCGGTGGCGGGCCGTAGCCGCCGTAGGGCGGACCCTGCTCCTCGGCCGCCTCGACCTTGGCGCGGAAGCTGAACAGCCACATGCCGGCCGGGACGCAGAGCACGACGGCGATCACCGAGCCGAAGAAGCTGCCGCAGACGCAGCAGATCAGCGTCAGGACGGCGGCGGCGCTGGGGAGGCCGACCCACAGCGTCTTGTCGGTGGCGGCCTGGCGAAAGGCCCAGTCCGGCCGCTTGCCGGCGTCGATGGCCACGAAGATGTTGAGGCCCAGCTCGGCCACGGCGAGCACCAGCGCCCCGATGAGCAACCCGATGCCGACCCCGCCACCGAAAAGGCTGTCGTTCACGGCGGGGACCGTAGCCCGGCCGCCCCCGTGGAGCGGCCGGGCTCCGGATCAGTAGCGGTAGTGGTCGGGCTTGAAGGGGCCGGTGACGGGCACGCCAATGTAGTCGGCCTGCTCCGGGGTGAGCTCGGTGAGCCGGACGCCGAGGGCGTCGAGGTGGAGGCGGGCCACCTTCTCGTCGAGCACCTTGGGCAGCGTGTAGACGCCGATCGGGTACTCGTCGTTCTTCGTGAACAGCTCGATCTGGGCGATCGTCTGGTTGGTGAACGAGTTGCTCATCACGAAGCTGGGGTGGCCGGTGGCGCAGCCCAGGTTCATGAGCCGACCCTCGGCCAACATGATGATCGAGTGGCCGTCGGGGAAGGTGAACTCGTCGACCTGGGGCTTGATCGTGGTCCGCTGGACGTCGCTCATGCGGGCCAGGCCGGCCATGTCGATCTCGTTGTCGAAGTGGCCGATGTTGGCCACGATGGCCTGGTGCTTCATCCGGCCCATGTGCTCGGCCGAGATGATGCCCTTGTTGCCGGTGGTGGTGATGAAGATGTCGGCGGTGTCGAGGACGTCCTCGAGCCGGGCCACCTGGAAGCCCTCCATGGCGGCCTGGAGGGCACAGATCGGGTCGACCTCGGCGATGATCACGCGGGCGCCCTGGCCCCGGAGGCTCTGGGCGCAGCCCTTGCC
>DATHEV010000951.1:0-2429 GCA_035318405.1 Iamia sp. | reverse complement strand
GAGCTCGAGGCGAGCCCGGCCGGCGCCAACCAGTGGGTCGCCACCAACGACGACGCCAAGCCGGTGCCCGATGCCCACCGCGAGGGCGAGACCCACAAGCCGCGGATGCTCACCAGCGACCTGGCCCTGAAGGTCGACGAGACCTACGACGAGATCTCGCAGCGGTTCAAGGAGAACCCCGACCAGTTCCGGCTCGCCTTCGCCAAGGCCTGGTACAAGCTGCTCCACCGCGACATGGGCCCGATCTCGCGCTTCCTCGGCCCGTGGGTCGCCGAGCCCCAGCTCTGGCAGGACCCGGTCCCGGCCGTCGAGGGTGACCTCGTGGGCGACGCCGACGTCGCCGATCTCAAGGCCAAGGTCCTCGACTCGGGCCTGTCGATCCAGCAGCTCGTCGGCACGGCGTGGGCGTCGGCCTCCAGCTTCCGCTGCACCGACAAGCGGGGCGGGGCCAACGGTGCCCGCATCCGCCTGGCGCCGCAGAAGGACTGGGAGTCCAACGCCGGCACCGGCGAGGTCATCTCCGCCCTCGAGGGCATCCAGCAGGAGTTCAACGGGGCCGGTGGGGCGCAGATCTCGCTGGCCGACCTGATCGTGCTGGCCGGAACCGCCGCGGTCGAGAAGGCGGCCAAGGACGCCGGGCTCGACGTCGCCGTGGCCTTCCACCCCGGGCGCACCGACGCCACCCAGGACCAGACCGACGCCGACTCCTTCGCCCCGCTCGAGCTCCGGGCCGATGGCTTCCGGAACTACCTGCGGGCGGGCGAGAAGCTGTCGCCGGAGACCCTGCTGCTCGACCGGGCCAGCCTGCTCGGCCTGACCGCCCCCGAGATGACGGTCCTGGTCGGCGGGATGCGCGCCCTCGGCGCCAACCACGACGGCAGCGACCTCGGCGTGTTCACCGACCAGCCGGGCCAGCTCACGACCGACTTCTTCGTGAAGCTGCTCGAGCCCGGCGCCGAGTGGAAGGTCTCCGACGAGGAGAACGTCTACGTGTCCTCCGACGGTCGTCGGGCCACCGCCGTCGACCTCGTGTTCGGCTCGCACTCCGAGCTGCGGGCGCTGGCCGAGGTCTACGCCTCCGACGACGCCAAGGAGACCTTCGCCCAGGACTTCGCCGCGGCCTGGACCAAGGTCATGGACGCCGACCGCTACGACCTGCACGCCTAGCGCACCACGGTCACTCGGTGCCAGGCACCGAGTGACCGCCGGCCTCGTCCCGCATCGGCCGCGCCCCGTCTGGACAACTGTCCAGGCGGGGTGCGGCCGAGGTACGTTGCGGCGTCCGTCGACGAGCGAGGTGTGTGGGGATGAAGACGAAGGCCGCGGTCCTGTGGGAGCGGAACACTCCCTGGTCCATCGAGGAGATCGAGCTCGACGACCCGAAGGACGGTGAGGTGCTCGTCCGCCTCGTCGCCTCCGGCATGTGCCACTCCGACGAGCACGCCGTCACCGGCGACCTGCCCGTCTCCCTCCCCATGGTGTGCGGCCACGAGGGCGCCGGCGTGGTCGAGGCCGTGGGCCCCGGCGTCTCGCGGGTCAAGCCCGGCGACCACGTCGTGTTCGCCTTCATCCCGGCCTGCGGCGAGTGCCCGTCGTGCTCGACCGGCCACCAGAACCTGTGCGACAACGGCGCCGGGGCCCTCGGCGGGCTCAAGATGGACAACACCTCGCGCCACCACGCCCAGGGCCAGGACCTCTACACCCTGGTGGGGCTGGGCACCTTCGCCCACCACACGGTGGTGCACGAGTGGAGCTGCGTCCCGATCGACAAGCAGATCCCCCTCGATCGCGCCTGCCTGGTCGGCTGCGGCGTCACCACCGGGTGGGGCTCGGCCGTGTACGCCGCCGAGGTGAAGCCGGGCGACGACGTGGCCATCATCGGCATCGGCGGCATCGGGGCCGCCGCCCTGATGGGGGCCAAGCTGGCGGGGGCCGAGCGGATCTTCGCCATCGACCCCGTCGAGTTCAAGCGGGACGAGGCCAAGCGGCTGGGCGCCACCCACGTCGCCGCCAGCGTCGAGGAGGCCTTCGGGCTGATCCAGCAGGAGACCTGGGGCCGGATGTGCAACAAGGTCATCGCCTGCGTGGGGGTGGGCTCGGGCGCCGAGGTCGCCGCCACCATGGCCCTCGTGGCCAAGCGGGGCCGGCTGGTCGTCACCAACATCCACCCGATGCTCGAGACCGAGGTGACGCTCTCCATGGCCGACCTCACCCTGATGGAGAAGCAGATCGTCGGCTCGCTCTTCGGCTCGGCCAACCCCCTGTTCGACATCCCCCGGCTGCTCCGCCTCTACTCCAGCGGTCTGCTCGACCTCGACGCCCTCGTCACCCGGACCTACTCCCTCGACGACGTCAACCAGGGCTTCGACGACATGAGGTCCGGCGTCAACCTCCGCGGCGTCCTCACCCTGGGCTGACCCGCCCGCGCC
>DATHEV010000950.1:0-3625 GCA_035318405.1 Iamia sp. | reverse complement strand
TTCAAGGGCCGCGACCTCGACCTCGAGAACGCCATCATCGCCTACGGCTACACCCAGGCCGACCTGTTCATCCAGGCCTTGGGGGCCGCCGAGGCGCCGACCCGCCTGGCCATGATGGAGGCGATCCGCAACCAGGACGGCGTCACCACGCCGCTGGCCCACGAGGGCGTCACCATCACCACCGGCGCCGACGACGCCTTCATGGGCGAGTCGTTCGTGCTCGTCCAGTACGACGCCGCCGAGGCCCACTTCAACGAGCTGAGCGAGGAGCTCATCTCGTTCGAGGGCGAGACCGCCACGGTCACCCCCGAGGAGCTGATCACGGGCTGATCAGCCCGGGCTGAGCCTCTGGATGAGGGCCTCGACGTCGACCACGACGTCGAGGCCCTCCCGCGTCCGGAGCCAGTCGCGGTTGGCGGCGTGGAGCAGATCGTCGGCGTCGAAGCGGTTGAGCACCACGGTGACGGGCATGACGCTCGCGGCCAGGGCGGCGAGCGTCAGCCGGACGCCGTTGAGCGTCCCCAGCCCGGCGTCGGCCACCAGGACGACGTGGTCGGGGCGGACGGCCCGCACGAGGGCGATGCTGTCGCCGTCGTCGGCGGCAGGAGAGGCGCCTCCGCCCGCCGTCTCGACCAGGCCGACGTCGACCCGGGCGGGCCAGGTGATCTCGGCGGCCAGATCGGCGATCGTGAAGGCGGGCAAGCCGAGGGCGGTGGCGGCCATCGGCGGCGCCATGGCCCGGGCGTAGCGGCGGTGGGCGGGACAGACGGCGATGGGGTCCTCGCCGGTGGCACCGGCCAGCACGTCGGCGTCGGACGGGGCCGGGTCGTCGGGCTCGGCCGACTGGGCCGGCTTCCGCGCCGCCACCGTCCGCCCCTCGGCCCGCAGGGCGGCCAGCAGCCGCGCCGCCACCCACGTCTTGCCCACCTCCGTCCCCGTCCCCAGCACCGCCACCAGCGTCGCCGGCCTGGGTGACGCACCACCCCCACCCCCGAACTGGCGATCAGATCCGGCGGAAACGCGCCGGATCTGATCGCCAGTCGCGGGAGGGGTGCGGGTGAGGGGCGCGAGAGCAGACAGCAACCGGGTGACGTCGGCGTCGGTGTGGGCGGCGGAGAAGGTGACGCGGAGGCGGGACGTGCCCTCGGGGACGGTGGGGGGTCGGATGGCGGGGACGAGGAGGCCCTGGGCGAGGAGGGCGTCGGCGGCGGCCACGGCGGCCTCCTCGGCGCCCAGCACCACCGGCACGATGGGCGACGGGTGGCCGGGGGCGAGCCGGTCGACGTGGGTCCGGAGCCGGGCCCGGAGGGCGTCGCCCTCGGCACCGCGGACGATCCCCAGGGCGGCGTGGCCGGCGGCGGCGTCGGCGGGGGAGAGGGCGGTGGTGAAGATGAAGGGCCGGGCCACGTTGACCAGCAGGTCCCGGACGGCGGCGGAGCAGGCCACGAACCCGCCCAGGGCGCCGAGCGCCTTGGACAGGGTGCCGACCCGGACCAGCATCAGGTCGGGGTGGGCGGCGGGGTCGATGTCGGGGCCGAGGACGGCGTGGGCCTCGTCGAGCACGAGGGCGGCGCCGTGGTGGGCGCACAGGGCGGCGAGGGCGTCGACGTCGGCGGCATCGCCGTCCATGGAGAAGACCGAGTCGGCCACGACCACGGTGGGGCGGTCGTCGGCGGCGAGGGCGGCGGCCAGGGCGTCGTGGTCGGCGTGGGGCACGACGGTGAGCTCGCCACGGGCCAGCCGGCAGCCGTCGACGATCGAGGCGTGGTTGAGGGCGTCGCTCAGGATGCGGGTGCCGGGGCCGGCCAGGGCGGTGAGGACGCCGACGTTGGCGGCGTAGCCGGTGGGGAACACCAGGGCGGCCTCGGTGCGCTTCCACGCCGCCAGGTCGGCCTCCAGGTCGTGATGGGCGGGGCGGGACCCGACGACGAGGCGGGACGCCGTCGCCCCCGCGCCCCAGCGGTCGAGGGCGGCGTGCGCCGCGGCCACCACCGCGGGGTGGGCCGACAGCCCGAGGTAGTCGTTGCTGGCGAAGGACGTGACCGGGGTGCCGTCGGCGAGCGTGCCGGCGGGCCCGAAGGCGTCGAAGGGCCGGACCGACCGCCACCGCCCGGCGGCCCGGACCTCGTCGAGGCGGCGGTCGACCCGCTCGCCCCAGGCGGACTCAGCGCCAGCCATGGCCAGCGATCCCGCGAACTCGGGGGGAGATGTGCCCCCCTGGGGGCACATCTCCCCCCGAGTTCGCCGATGGGTTCATCCGCAGACCTCGGTGACGGCGTCGGCCAGCGTCGACACGATCAGGTCGATCTCGTCCTCGGTGCTGGTGAGCATGGGGACGGTGACGATGACGTCGCCCAGGGGGCGGATGAGCACGCCCCGCTCGACGCACGCGGCCGACACCTTGCGGCCCCAGCGCAGCCCGTCGGCCGGTGGCGCCAGCTCGATGCCGGCCATGAGCCCCCGGCCCCGGACCTCGGCGACGCCCGGCATCTTGGCGACCTGGGCCGCGAGACCGGCGGCCAGCTGGTCGGCCCGGGCCCGGACGTTGGCCAGCACGTCCCACTCGTCGATCAGCTGGAGGTGCCGGGTGGCCACCGCGCAGGCCAGGGCGTTCCCGCTGAACGAGTGCCCGTGGTAGAGCGTCGTCTCCGACAGGTCGGGCCCGTCGAAGGCGCGGGCCACGGCGCCCGATGCGACCGTCGCCGCCAGCGGCAGGTAGCCGCCGGCGATGCCCTTGCCCACCACCATCAGGTCGGGGCGCACGCCGGCCTGCTCGCAGGCGAAGAGGGTGCCGGTGCGGCCGAAGCCGGTGGCCACCTCGTCGGCGATCAGCAGCACGCCGTGCCGGCGACAGGCGTCGGCCACGGCCCGCAGGTCCTCGGGCCGGTGGGTGCGGATGCCGGCGGCGCCCTGGACCAGCGGCTCGACCACGACGGCGGCGAGCGTGTCGGCGTGCTCGGCGATCAGGGCGACGGCCGCGTCGGCCGCGCCCTCGGCGTCGAGTCCCGGCGCCCGCAGGCACGGGAAGCGCAGCGGGTCGAACACGGTGGTGCCGAAGCCCCCGTCGCCCACCGAGAGGGTGCCGATCAGGTCGCCGTGGTAGGCGCCACCGAAGGCGAGGTAGGCGGTGCGGCCGGTGACGCCCCGGTTGGTCCACGACTGGAAGGCGATCTTGAGGGCCTGCTCGACGGCGGCGGCGCCGTCGGAGGCGAACAGGAACCGCGGGTCGTCCACCGGCACGCGGGGGGCGAGGGCCTCGGCCAGCTCGACGGCGGCCACGTTGCCGTTGCCCAGCAGGGTGGTGTGGGCCACCTTGTCGATCTGGTCCCGCAGCGCCTGGTCGAGCTCGGGCACGCGGTGGCCGAGCGTGGTGACCCACAGCGACGAGATGGCGTCGAGGTAGCGGTTGCCATCGACGTCGATCAGCTCTCGACCTTCGGCCTCCTCCACCATGAGGGGCTCGTTCTCGGCGTACGAGGACATCTGGGTGAAGCCGTGCCACACGACCTCGGCATCCCGACGGACCCAGCCGGCACGGTCACCATCCACAGGGCCATGGTCCCACGGCGCGCGCCGACGCCCGGCATCCCCGGAATGAACCGATAGCTTCCCTCGCAACAGGTTG
>DATHEV010000949.1:0-5441 GCA_035318405.1 Iamia sp. | reverse complement strand
GCATCTTCGGGGTGCTGGAGGAGTTCGGCCGCCTCATGTCCGAGGTCTGGGCGCCCACCAACCAGGTGGGCGACGAGGAGACCACGAAGCTGGTCGACGGCGAGGTCGTCGTCCCCGAGGGCTTCCTTGACGCCTACAAGGCCTACGCCGACGCCGGCTGGGGGGCCGTGCCCTTCGACCCGGCCTACGGCGGCGGCGGGTTCCCGTGGGCGGTCGGCATCGCCATGCAGGAGATGCTCAACAGCGCCAACATGGCTCTGGCCATGGCCCCGCTGCTCACCCAGGGCGCCATCGACGCCCTGCTGCACCACGGCAGCGAGGAGCAGCGCGAGGTCTACCTGAAGAAGATGGTGTCGGGGGAGTGGACGGGGTCGATGAACCTCACCGAGCCCGACGCCGGCTCCGACGTGGGCGCCCTGCGCACCAAGGCCGTGAAGCAGGACGACGGCAGCTACCGCATCACCGGCCAGAAGATCTTCATCACCTGGGGCGAGCACCCCTTCACCGACAACATCGTCCACCTCGTGCTGGCCCGCACCCCCGACGCCCCGGCCGGCACCAAGGGCATCAGCTGCTTCATCGTGCCCAAGTTCCTCGTGGGCGACGACGGCACCCTCGGCGAGCGCAACGACGTGAAGGTCGTCTCGCTCGAGCACAAGATGGGCATCCGGGCCAGCGCCACCTGCCAGCTGGCCTTCGGCGACGAGGGCGACGGCGCCGTCGGCTACCTCATCGGCGACGAGAACGCCGGCATGCGCTACATGTTCACGATGATGAACAACGCCCGCCTCGGCGTGGGCGTCGAGGGCCTGGGGCTGGCCGAGCGCAGCTACCAGCAGGCCGTCGCCTTCGCCAAGGAGCGCAAGCAGGGCTTCGCCCCCGGCGCCCCCCGGGGCGAGAAGTCGCTCATCGTCGATCACCCCGACGTCCGCCGCATGCTGCTGACCATGCGCTCCACCACCGAGGCCATGCGGGCCCTCTGCTACCTGGTGGCCGAGAAGATCGACGTGGCCAAGTACGCCGCCGACGAGGCCGAGCGCACCGAGGCCCAGGAGATGCTCGACCTGCTCATCCCGCTGGCCAAGAGCTGGTGCACCGACGAGGCCGAGCGGGTCACCTCGATCGGCATCCAGGTCCACGGGGGCATGGGCTTCATCGAGGAGACCGGCGCCGCCCAGCACTACCGCGACGCCAAGATCACCCAGATCTACGAGGGCACCAACGGCATCCAGGCCATGGATCTCGTCGGCCGCAAGATGCCGATGCGGGCCGGCGCCGTCTTCACCGACCAGATCGCCCGGATGCGGGCCACGATCGCCGACCTGGAGGGCGCCAGCGACGAGCTGGTCCCCGTCCGCGACGAGCTGGCCCGCGCCGTCGACGCGACCGAGCAGGCCGGCCAGTGGCTGATGACCGAGGGCCTGGGCGATCCCGTCGTGGCCCTGTCGGTGGCCACCCCGTTCCAGCGGCTGTTCGCCCTGACCGTGGCCGGCTGGCTGATGGCCCGTCAGGCCCAGCTGGCCTCGCAGCGGCTGGCGGCCGGCGACGGCGATGCCGACCTCCTCACCCAGAAGGTCGTGACCGCCCGGTTCTTCGCCCGCAACGTGCTGCCCGAGGTCCACGGTCTCGTCGGCCCGGCCACCAGCGGCAAGGACGACCTGCTCGCCGCCGAGTTCTAGGTAGTCTGGACCTCTGGTCTCCTGCAGAAGGTTGACCAGTAGGGAGGGAGCAGTGTGGCCAGTGATGTCGAGATCGCGTTCGACAAGCTGAACGGATCCCACGAGGACGTCCTGCTGGGAGTCCAACAAGGCCGATATGTCCTCTGGGTTGGTTCCGGGATCTCGTACGGGGTGAACCCCGGCCTGCCGGAGTTGATTGCGAGGATCATCGACTTCCTCAGTGCTAAGTCCGACTTCACGAGTGCGACCTGCCCGTTCAAGAAGGCTCTCGACGAGGTTCTTGCCTTCGGCGACTCATCCGCCGTCGACCCGGCCGACCCACGTGCCGATGTCGGTGCCTTCGACGCGCTGTGCAGGCAACTGGCTGGCACGTACGCCAGTGTGCTCAACGTCGCGGTGGGCGCGGAGCGTCGCGACTTTCTTCTTTGGGAAGCGGTGGACTTCATCGGAACCTACGGGCGAGGCGCTGCGGAGGCAGAGGTCGACCACCTCTGCATCGCCATCCTCGTGATGGAGGGTCTCATCCCGGCAATTTTCTCCGGAAACTGGGATTGCAACATCGAAGAGGCGGTCGCGACACTGTCCGCTGACCCCGCCCTTCACCTGCTTGTAACGCTGTCCGATAGTCAGATCCGTGAGGCCCGCAGCTCAGCGAGGTTGATCAAGTTTCACGGTTGCGCTGACCTCGCTGAACACGACGCCAGCTTCCGAGAGATGATCGTCTTCCGCAGCCCTCAGGTGAAGAGCTGGACCACGGACGCCCGGTTCGCTGCCATGCGTCTCCAGATGGAGGCGCTCTCGGCGTCTCACTACACGCTGATGATGGGCTTCTCGCTCGGCGACAACGACATCACTGAAGCCCTCATGCAGTCGTTCAAGTCAAGCAAGCGTTCTCCGACGGATCAACCGGCTCCGTTCGTCTTTGCCCAGCCCGTCCTCACCCCCGGCCAGGACGAACTGATGCAAGCCGCTTTCGGGGACATCCCTGCACCAGATCTCACGACCGCGAGAGACCGGGCGACCATGTCCGTCTACTCCCGGCCGTTCCTGGTGGCACTTACGGTGTCGCTGCTAGAGCGCCAGCTGGAGCATGCCCTCGAGGCCCTGGACGGACATCTCCAGACGGCGGAGCGCGAAGCCCTCAGGCGCGCCCTCCGTGCGGGGGCGAAGGCGACCTGCCACGCCGCGGGGGGAGACGTCGAGGGGTTCTTCGGGAGCTTCCTCTTCGTCCTAGTCTTTCTGTCCGCGGCGTACCACGGGAGCTTTCGACAGCCGGCCCATCCGGCCGGACGGTATGGGGCGCCGGCTGAATACCTCCCGATGCTGGGACGGTCCCCTGCGGTCGCCGCCCCGGACGCCGGAGGCACTGCGGAGTTGGCGGGCGCGCTCGCGTTGCTGGCGCACCTTTGGGACGATGGCGTCTTCGAGGTGGAGTTCGCCGAGGATCCCGCCACGTCGATGGTGTTGCGGAAGGGCTCGGACGGAACGCGCATCTTCTTCGTCAAGGATGACCGCGCCGCCATTGCGCTCGAGCGCGAGCTCGGCTCGGCCGTCCTCTGTGATCCTGACGTGCTGCTGCTCCATGGGCGCACCCGGGCCCCGGTCCAGATACGGTCGGCGCGCTCGGTGCCGGGTCGGACAGGGGCGCTGGTGCCGCGAGAGGTGGGCATCGCAGATCTCTACGAAGCCTCGACCGATCTGTCCGGGTTGTTGTCACGCTTTCGGACCGAGGCCACACTGTGAGCGAGGCTCCCGCCTCGATCTCCTCGGTGGTGGCGACGCTCCTCGCCGCGGGCTTCGTCGAGCTGGACCGGCCGCTGCAGATCGCCGGCATCGAGTTCGACTTCGAGGCCGCTCTGCTCGGGCCGGAGGGGGTGCTCGACCTCGTCCTCGTCGTCGACCTGCCTCTGTGGCAGGGCGATCGGCTCGAGACCCAGGTTCGGTCGGTCGGGCGGGCACTCGACATCCTGCGCTCGCGGCGATCGCTGACAGTGGTCCTGGTTGGTGCAACCCCGAGCACCGAGGTGCATAAGACCCTCGCCTTCGTGTCCCGGGTGCTGATCATCGAACCAGGATCGGCCGAGTCCCTGGTCACGAGCCTCCGTGTGCTGATGCCGATCGCTTCGCATCGATTGAACGAGGTTCCTGCTTCATCGGTGCAGTTGCTCAAAGAGCGGCTCGGAGCGGCGTCTGAGAAGCCGCTCACCCGATTGGCCCTCGCGGAGGCGGAGCGCGGTGCGCAGGCCGTACATGACACCTTCGAGTCGTTCGTCCGCTCCGAGGCCCATGCGGGTGCCCGCCCGCTCGACGAGGATGGCACCCGATGAGGCTGAAGCGGCTTCTGCTGGAGGACTTCCGGGCGATCCGAGGTGCCCACGCCGTCCCTCTCGATGCCGGCGTGGTGCTCGTGCACGGCGCGAACGGTGCCGGGAAGTCGAGCTTCGTCGCCGCCCTCGAGCTAGCGCTAACCGGGGAAATCCGAACCTTGGCCGGAGCGCAGGAGAATGCCAAGGATCTCGTGCACATCGATGCTGGGTTCGCAGGGGTGCATCTCGTCGCCGAGGTGCACCCCGAGGAGGAGATCCGGAGCGAATACCGCATCGAGAACGGCCAGGTCCGAGGCACGCCCCTACTGCGGGGGCCCGCGTCCACAAAGGTCGCAGAACGGTGCTTCTTCAGCCAGTCGGTGTTGATGAGGCTGTTGGAGGTCTACCAACCCGAACACCGCAACGCCGACGAGGCGATGATCGCCTTTGTCGGAGACCTGCTCGGGCTTGGCGAGCTCGACGCCCTGTCGGACGGCCTCAAATCGGCCAGCGACGTTCGACGTATGCGTAGGGACATCGACGGCTACGCCTGGGTGGAGAACGCGGCCCACGATTCGGAGGCCCTCGCTCGGGAGGCCACCGCTGGGGTGGACTCCCTTCGGGCCGAGCTCGCCGAGCTGGTGCGCGAGCTCGGCCTGGATGGCCCCGACGTCGACGACGTGGACTTGGCGAGGCTACATATGGAGATCGAGCGCTCGGCTCGCGAGGCCGATCTTCGTTCGCAGCGTGTTGCAACTCTCGGGTTCGAGTTGAGCGCCATCGTCGGGCAGCTGGGATCGGAGCAGCGAGCCGCCCGCCCGCAGGATGCCGCGGCAGCCGCCTCCGAGGAGCAGTACCTCGCGTGGTCGTCCACCGAAGGAGCCCGCTTGCTCGAGCTTGTGGTGGCCGCGTCGCGGTTCCTCGGGATGACGCCTCCGCCTGACCCGGGGATGGCACTGAACTCGTTTGGCGCTGTCCAGGATCTGCTCGTGGTCGAGCAGCGTTCGATCTCTGATCGATTCGACGCCCACCTGGAAGCGGAAGGCCGCGCCGATGCGGCACGATCCGGCCGGCAGGTCGAATCGGATCGCCTCGCTGCGTTGAACGATGCAGGTGACGGGGATCGCGACGACGCCGAGTTGCGGCAGGTGTTGGCGGACTTGCTCGTCCACCTCGATGGTGAGGACTGCCCCGTGTGCGGCCGAGACTTCGGGGAGCTGAGGAAGGGCTCACTGGCTGCGCATCTTTCCGGTCGCCTGTCGAGCCTTTCGCGCCAGATCGAACAACGGCGCGAGTTGCGACAAGCGCGGGCTGCGTCCGTGAGTGCGATGCGGGAGCACGAGGAAGCGTTGTCCGTTGCTCAGACCGCGATGCTCGAGCCAGAGGTCCTGGCGGACCTGGAGGCGCGACGGCTGGTGGCCGGGGAGCATCAACGAGTTCTCGAGAGCCTCCTTCC
>DATHEV010000948.1:0-2558 GCA_035318405.1 Iamia sp. | reverse complement strand
AGGGCGTGGAGTTCCTCGACGACCCCGAGGAGACGATCATCGCCTCGGTCGTCGTCCCGACCGAGGTCGAGGAGCCTGAGATCGAGGAGGAGACCGAGCTGATCGGCGAGGATGGCGAGCCCATCGAGGGCGCAGAGCCCGCCGAGGGCGAGGAGGGCGAGGCCTCCGAGGGCGAGTCCGGTTCCGAGGGGGCCGAGGACTCCGAGTGAGCCTCTTCCGCCGCGGAGGCGGGAAGGCGGACTGGCTGGTTGTGGGGCTGGGCAATCCCGGCGACCGCTACGCCCGGACCCGGCACAACGTCGGCTTCGAGGTGGCGAAGCTCCTTGCCGAGCGCCGCGGGCTCCCGAAGTTCAAGAGCAAGTACGGCGGCCTCTACACCGAGGGCAACGGGGTGGCCATCCTGCTGCCGCAGACGTACATGAACGAGTCGGGCAACTCCGCGAGCCCGGCGCGAGGGGCGCTACGGCTCGACCTCGACCACGTCGTCGCCGTCCACGACGAGATCGACCTCCCGTTCGGGAAGATCGAGGTCCGCACCGGCGGCGGCCTGGCTGGGCACAATGGGCTCAAGTCGCTGAAGCAGGGTCTCGGAAGCGGCGAGTTCACCCGAGTGCGGGTGGGAGTTGGCCGCCCCGACAGCAGCGACCCCGAGGTCGTGTCCGGCTACGTGCTCGGGCGGTTCTCGGAGGATCCCGAGGACGTCCGGGCGTTGGTGCAACAGGCCGCCGACGAGCTGGACCGGCTCATCAGCGCCTGAGCGTCACGCTTCGGGTCTTCACGGCCACGTTCCCGGCGGCGTCGGTTGCCGTGAGCCGCAACGTCAGCTTGACCTTGCGCATGCGGCCGAGCGCCTTCTTCGCCTTCCTCGTGAACTTCGCCGTGAGTTTCATCGAGCCTGGGCCGCTGAGCGCTCGACTCTTGCTCGTGGCGACAACCAGCTTCTTCGGGCCCAGTACCAGGTCGAGGCGCAGCCGCCCGCCCTCGGTGCTCGCGGCCGATCCCACGAACCCGGCTTTGAGCACTCGCGCGAGCTTCTGCTTGGCGAACGTGATAGTCGCGACCGGCTTGGTGGTGTCCGCGCCGCCACTGGGCGGCGTCCCACCGGGCGGGTTTCCGCCGGGCGGCGTCCCACCGGGCGGGTTGCCGCCGGACGGCGGCGCCGTGACGGTCCAACCCCGGACGGCCTCGGATTGGTCGGCGTTTCCGGCGGCGTCGGTGGCCCTCACCAGGAAGGTGTGGGGCCCAGTCCCCAGACCTGAGTAGGTCTTGCCACTCGCGCAGCCCTCCCAGGCGCCGCTGTCGAGCTTGCACTCGAAGCTGGCTCCAGGCTCGCTCGCTGAGAGGCCGAAGCTGGCCGTGGTCGACGTGGTGTCCCCGCTCGGCCCCGACGTGATCGACGTGTCCGGCGTCACGGTGTCGACGGTCCAGGTGCGCACCGCCTCCGTCGGGTCGGTGAGGGAGCTGGCATCAATGGCACGCACACGGAAGGTGTGCTCGCCCTCGGCGAGGCTCGTGTAGCCCTTCGTACTCGTGCACGTCTCCCAGGCCCCGCTGTCGAGCTTGCATTCGAACGTCGAGTTCGGCTCAGACGAGGTGAAGCCGAACGTCGGCGAGTTCGACGACGTGGCACCGGTGGGGCCTCCGGGGGAGATCGACGTGTCGGGCGGCTGCGTGTCCACGGTCCACGTGCGGCTGACCGTGGAGCCGAGATTGCCGATGCTGTCGGTGCCTCGAGCGGAGAAAGTGTAGGTGCCATCCGCCAGGCCGCTGTAGCCGGGAGTGCTGCTGCAGGACGCGAAGCCGCCGGCGCCGGAAGGTGTGTCGAGCTTGCACTGGTAGTTCGCCGCCTCGTTGGCGGTCAGGCTGAAGCCCGCCGACGTGCTCGTCGTCCGCGATCCCGCCGCGGGCCCGCCGTTGATCGTCGTCGTGGGGCCCACCGTGTCCACGGTCCAGGATCGGGACACGGTCGAGCCCACGTTCCCGGACGGGTCCCTCGCGCGCACGTTGAACGTGTACGTCCCGTTCGTGGACGTGGTGTAGCCCTCCTGGCGGTCGAACGCCGAGCCGCACGAGTCAAAGCTTCCTACCGGGACGCCGGGCCGGTCGAGGCGACAGTCGAAGCTTGCGTCAGGGTCACTGGGAGCGCTGAAGAAGAACGTCGAGGTGGTCGCGCCGGTGGTCCCCGACGGCCCGCTGTCGATCTGGGTATCGCTCGGAGCCGCGACATCGTCGAAGTAGAGGTCTGCGGAGAGGTCGTCGAAGATCTGGAACTGGCAGGAGGTGACGAAGTGATTGCCGGTGGTGCCCTGTGGGTCGCAGTTGATCTTGCCGGCCGAGCTGGAGTCCACCCACTTGACGAATCGCCATCCGCGAGTGAAGTAGGTCTCTGGCACGGACGCCTCGAGCTTGACGATGTCGAAGCTCGCATAGCCATCGGCGTGTGAGCCGGCAAAGCAGTCCGTAACGGTCGTCTCTGAACTGTACGACGGAGTCGTGCAGTCCATCAGATGCCGATCCGTCGTCTCGGTGATGGCGCCCGCGCCGTGCACGTGGACGGT
>DATHEV010000947.1:0-3474 GCA_035318405.1 Iamia sp. | reverse complement strand
GAGGACCTGTTCCGGCAGATCTTCCTGCGCCGGGGCGGGCAGTTCATGCCCGAGATCCGGGCCGTGCTGGACGACGTCGGCGACGACCCCCTGGAGGGGCTGCACCAGCTGGTCGACTTCGAGGCCCAGTGGTTCCGGCGCCACCCGCACTTCGGCCGGCTCTACCTCCGCCACTCCAGCGCCACCTTCCTCCCCACCGAGGGCACCCAGGACGAGGTGCTCACCGCCAACCACCGGGAGTCGATGGCCCTCCAGTCCGATCTCTTCCGCCGGGGCCAGGAGGCGGGTGTCCTGCGCGACGGCGACCCCGAGGTCCTCGCCCGCGTCTTCTCCGGGATCATGTCGGCCTTCCAGGCGCTCGACCCGGTCGTGATGTCCGACGACCCGTCCGTGGGCGAGCGGATGACGCTGGCGGAGCTGCACGACCTGGTCGAGGCGACCTTCCGCCGCCCGGAGCCGTCCGATGCCTGACGCCACCACCCCGCGGCCCCCCGAGGGCGACTGGCTCGGCACGCCCCACCTCCGCTTCGAGCGCCACGGGGTGCTGGCCCGCTGCGTCGTCGACCGGCCCGAGGCCCGCAATGCGCTCACCCCGGCCATGTACTTCGGCATCCGCTACGCCGTCGACCACGTGAACCAGGACGACGACCTGGCGGGGCTGGTGATCACCGGCACCGGCGACGTCTTCATCCCCGGGGGCGAGCTGGGCGGACGCGACGACGACAGCTGGGTCGACCTGGGGCGCCTCCTCTCGATGGACAACACGCCGTTCGATGCCGTGCGCCGGTCGCGGAAGCCGATCGTGTGCGCCGTGAACGGCATCTGCCAGGGCGGGGGCCTGATGATCGCCATGCTCTCGGACGTCGCCGTGGTCTCGGAGCGGGCCACGTTCCGGGCGCCGGAGCTGCTGCGCGGCATCGCCGACACCAACTACGCCCAGGTCCTGCCCCGCCAGATCGGCCCCGCACGCGCCCGGGACATGCTGATGACCGGGCGCCTGGTCGACGCGGCCACGGCGCTCGAGTGGGGGATGGTGTCGCGGGTCGTGGCCCACGAGGACCTGGAGGCCACCGCCACCGAGGTGCTCGAGATGTGCTGTCGCACCGCGCCCGAGGCCCGCGCCGCGGTGAAGCGGACGATCCACGAGTACTACGGGCACTACGACCGGATGGCGATGGACGCCAGCATCGGGAGCGACGAGATGCGCGAGGGGTGGGTGTCGTTCAAGGAGGGGCGCTCGCCCGCCTGGGTCCCGGAGCCGCTCCGCCGGCCGGGCCGGCTGTGACGGCCCGCGAGGACACTCCCGCCGAGGCCAAGGTCCGCGCCGAGGTCCGCCCGTGGATGGAGGAGCACGCCGCCCGCTTCGGTCCGACGAGCGGGCGCCGGGGGCTGCGCGACGACCGCGACCACGTCGCCGCCTGTCAGGCGTGGCAGGCCGAGCTCGACGCCGACGGCTGGGGCGCGGTGACGTGGCCCGTCGAGCACGGCGGCCGCGGCTACGGCCCCGTCGAGGCCCGGATCGTGGGCGAGGAGGCGAACCGCTACGAGGTCCCCGTCGGCGCTCTCAACGTCGCCATCGGGATGGTCGGGCCCACCCTCATGGCCCACGGCACCCCCCAGCAGCAGGCCCACATCGCCAGCATCCGCCGGGGCGAGGAGGTGTGGTGCCAGCTGTTCTCCGAGCCCGATGCCGGCTCCGACCTGGCCTCGCTCCGCACGACCGCCGTCCGCGACGGGGACGGGTGGGTCGTCGAGGGGCAGAAGGTGTGGACCAGCGGCGCCCGCCACGCCGACTGGGGGATCCTGCTGGCCCGCACCGAGCCCGGGTCGGTGCGGCACCGGGGCATCACCTACTTCCTCATCGACATGCGCTCGCCGGGGGTCGAGGTGCGGCCCCTGGTGCAGATCAACCGGGCCGCCCACTTCAACGAGGTCTTCCTGCGCGAGGTCCGGCTGCCCGGTGACGCCGTGCTGGGCGAGGTCGGCGACGGGTGGTCCGTCGCCCGGACCACGCTCGGCGCCGAGCGGGTGATGATCGGGTCGATCAGCGTCCTCGACCGGGTCGAGGACATGATCGAGGTGGCCCGGGCCAATGGCCGGTCCACCGATCCCGTCGTGCGCCAGGCGCTCGCCGACGCCTACGTCCACGCCTCGGTCCTGGGGCTGACCGGTGATCGGGTCGTCGACGCCATCCGGCTCGGCGCCCCCGTCGGCCCCGAGGCCAGCACCCTCAAGCTGGGCCTGTCCCTGATGATGGAGCGGCTGGCCGTCGTGGCCACCCACGTCGCCGGGCCCGAGATGCTCCTCGAGGGGAGCGACGACGGGACCTACGGCCCGCTCCAGAACGCGGTGCTGGCCCAGTGGTCGGCCCGCATCGGGGGCGGAACCGAGCAGATCCAGCGCAACGTGATCGGCGAGCGCGCCCTCGGCCTGCCCCGCGAACCCAGGTGACCTTGCTGCCCGTCTCCTCCTGGACTTGACCTCCGTCACGTCGGCTGTATTATCGGACCACGTTCGAAAACCCACACGGGGGATCCATGTCCAAGTACCTCGTCATCTCGTCCGACGGCCACGCCGGTCCTCCGGCCGAGATCTACCGTGACTACCTCGACCCGGAGTTCCGGGAGGCGTTCGACGCCCACCAGGAGGCCGTCTCGGCCGGTCGCACCGTCAACCAGGACTTCGTCGACGAGTGGGAAGAGGAGACCGGCGATCACGACCTGAAGGCCGCCTACGACCCCACGACCCGGGACACCATCCTCGACACCGAGGGCGTGGCCGCCGAGGTGCTCTTCCCCGATGCCGACGTGCTCGGCACCGGCAAGGCGGCGAGCTCGCCGTTCGGCTCGGGCCTCGGGTCCGGGGCGGGCGCCGACCCGGTGACCGTGCGGGCGGGCGCCCGCGCCCACAACCGGTGGATGGCCGAGTTCTGCGCCACCAACCCCCACCGCCGCATCGGCGTCGCCGTCGTGCCGGTCACCGCCGGCGTCGACGAGGCGGTCGCGTCGGTCCACGCTGCCGCCGAGAGCGGGTTGCGCGGCGTCATGGTCCCGACGCGCTGGTTCGACGCTCCGGCCTACATCGACGCCGGCTACGAGCCCTTCTGGTCCGCGTGCGAGGAGACGGGCCTGGTGCTGCACACCCACTCCGGCGCCGGCCCCGCCGACTACCAGATGGGCCCCGGCTTCCTCTCGATCTACGCCGCCGAGGCTTGGTGGTGGGCGGCCCGGCCGTTCTGGGTCTTCGTGCTCTCCGGTGTCTTCGAGCGGCACCCGAACCTCAAGTACTCGATCGCCGAGAACGGGGCCTGGTGGGTGCCCGACATCGTCCAGCGGATGGACGAGAAGTGGGTGGGGGCGCACAACACCCGGAAGTTCGGCGACGCCTTCAAGCTCGACCTGTCCCGCAAGCCCAGCGAGTACGTCGACGACAACTGCTTCTTCGCCGCCTCGACCCCCGGCGTCGAGGAGATCG
>DATHEV010000946.1:0-2328 GCA_035318405.1 Iamia sp. | reverse complement strand
TCCTCGCTCCCGGGCTCCTCGGCGTCGATGGCCCGCTGGAGCACCGTGCCGGCGATCGACGCGGTGGGCAGGTCGGCCTTCTGCGACGGGTCGGCGTAGGAGTTCTGGATGAGGCTGTCGGAGAACTCGAGACCGGTGAGCGGGGTCACCACCGACTCGACGTTGGGGTTGGCCTCGATCTCCTCGGTGGCCGCGAGGATCGTCTCGCGGTTCTCGCCGCTGGCCAGGTCGACCACCGTCGACCCCTCGTCCATGGTGAACAGGACGATCATGATCTGGCCGCCGAAGAGGTCCTGGTACGCCACGTTGTCCTTGGCGACCTGGTCCCCCTTGTTGAGGTAGCTGTCCTGGCCGGTGGCGAACTCGAGCTGGGTGATGCCGAGGCCGAGGGCGACGGTGATCACCAGGCCGAGGATCGACACCAGGCCGGCGCGCCTGCCGAGCTCGACCGCGAGCCATGACCAGAACCTCTGCACGTCGCGCTCCCTCTGTGGCGTCGTCCGAACCGGCGCACCCATCCGGACGGGCGGCACACTAGCCACGTGCCTCCCTCGGCGACCGGGCCGCCTCTGCCCCGCGACCAGTTCCCCATCGCGGGGCGCGTCGCCTACCTCGACACCGCCCACGCCAGCCCGCTGCCGCTGGTCGCCGCCGCGGCGATGGCGGACGATGCCCACGACGCCTCGGCGCGCGGCTCGGCCGCGCTGGAGGACCGCTACGCCCGGCGGGCGCCGCTGCGGGCGGCCGTGGCCGGCGTGCTGGGCGTGGACTTCGACGACGTGGCGCTGGTGGCCAACACCACCCAGGGCCTCGGCCTGGTGGCGGCCGGGCTCGACTGGCGGCCCGGCGACCGGGTGCTCGTCCCGGCGACGGACCACCCGACGATCGTCCTGCCCTGGCGGGTCCAGGCCCGCCACGGCGTCACGGTCGATCTCGTCCCGGTCCCGGCCTCGTCTGGGGTCTCGTCTGGGTCGGCGGCCTCGTCGGGGTCGACGGCCTCGTCTGGGTCGACGGTCGCCTCGGGCCCGGCCTCGTCTGGGTCGGTCTCGTCGGGGTCGGTCTCACCGGGGTCGGTCTCACCGGGGTCGGTCTCGTCTGGGTCGACCGTCGCCTCGGCCCCGGACTCCGTCGCGGTGCCGGTCCCGTCTGGATCGACGGGCTCGGTCCCGGGTGAGCTCGTCCCGGGTGAACTCGTCCCGGTCGATCTCGCCCCGGTCGATCTCGCCCCGGGCTCGGTCCCGGTCCCGGTCCCGGGCCCGGGCTCGTCTGAGTCGACGGCCGCCTCGGGCCCGGTCCCGGTACCGGTCCCGTCGGGGCCGACGGTTGCCGCCGCGCTGGCAGCCGCGGTCTCGTCGACGCCGGGCGTGCGGGTCGTCGCCCTGTCGTGGGTCCAGGCCCACGACGGCGAGCGCACCGACCTGGCCGCCCTGGCGTCGGTGGTGCACGCGCACGGCGCCCTGCTCTGCGTCGACGCCATCCAGGGCGCCGGCGTGGTGCCGGCCGACCTGCTCGCCTGGGGCGTCGACGCCGTCGCCGCCGGGGCCCAGAAGTGGCTGCTGGGCCCGCACGGCATCGGTGCCCTGGCGGTGACGCCGGCGCTGCGGGAGCGGCTCTCGCTGGTGACGGCGTCGCAGACGTCGCTGGCGGCCGGGGCCGACGGCGGCCCGATCGTGGCGCTCGACTCGGCGGCGCGCTTCGAGGCCGGCGCCGCCGATCTGGCCGGCATGGCGGGGTGGGCGGCGGCGATCGACCTGCTGACGTCCGCCGGCATCGAGTCGGTGTGGTCGTGGGTCGACCGGCTGGCCGGGCGCCTGGCCGACGGGTGCACCGATCTGGGGCTGGAGGTCGTGTCGCCCCGATCCCCCGCATCGGCCCGCTCCGGGCTGGTGACCGTGAGGGTGCCGGGCGTCGAGCCCGACGTGGTCGCCGCCCACCTGGCCGCCGCCGACGTCGTCGCCTCCGTGCGCAAGACCGGGGTCCGCCTCTCGCCCGCCGGCTGGAACGACGACACCGACATCGACACCGCCCTCACCGCCCTCGCCACCCTCTAGCTCTCGTTCCGGCCCGCGCCGGCCGCCCCGTCCGCCCCCCGTTCTGAGGCGGAGGACGACCACTGGTGGCCCATCTCCGCTTCAGAACGCGGTCCGCCCGGCCCGCGCCCGTTCTGAGGCGGAGGACGGCCACTGGTGGCCCTGTCCTCTTGCAGCACATCCCTCACGCATGTCGCGGGTCATCCCTCACGGTTGAGCTGTGGGTCACGACCGGTGGGTCATGGCCAGAGAGGAAGTGCCCATGGGATTGCGTCGGCTGGTGGTCGAGGTCGATCCC
>DATHEV010000945.1:0-7558 GCA_035318405.1 Iamia sp. | reverse complement strand
TGGGTCCACGCCCAGGGCTCACGATTCCACCCCCGGCACCGGCCCCCTCCGGAACTGGCGATCAGATCCGGCGGGTTCCCGCCGGATCTGATCGCCACTTCGGGGGGTGGGACCGCGGCTCATGGCTTGGTCACCACGGCGACGGCCATGGCCACGACGCCCTCGCCCCGGGCCAGGGCGCCGATGCCCTCGGTGCGGCGACCGGTGACGGTGACGGGGGCGCCGACGGCAGCGGTGAGGACATCGGCCATCTGCTGGCGCACGGGGGCGAGCTTGGGGGCGTCGAGGACCACGGAGCAATCGACGTTGCCCGGCTCCCACCCGTCGGCCCGCACCCGCCGGGCCACCTCGGCCAGGAGGGCGACGCTGTCGGCCCCCTCCCACTCCGGGTCGGTGTCGGGGAAGTGCTGGCCGATGTCGCCCAGCCCGGCGGCGCCGAGGAGGGCGTCGGCGCAGGCGTGGGCCACGGCGTCGGCGTCGCTGTGGCCGGCCAGGCCGGCGACGTCGGGGAAGGTGACGCCGCCCAACCGCAGCGAGCGCGAGGGGTCGTCGCTCCACGGGTGGAGGTCGACCCCCAGCCCCACGCGCACCTGCATCAGCGGGCACCCACGAGGTGGCGGGCCACGGCCTCGGCGTCGGCCGGGTGGGTGAGCTTCACGTTGGCCGGGTCGCCCTCGACCACCACGACCCGGCCCCCGGCCCGCTCGACGAGCGTGGCGTCGTCGCTGGCGTCGTCGCCGGCGGCGTGGGCGGCCCGGAGGGCGGCGGCGGCGAAGGCCTGCGGGGTCTGGACGGCCACGACCTCGTCGCGGTCGACCGCGCCACCGGACCGCCAGCGCAGGCTGTCGACGACGGGCACCCCCGGCACGGCGGCATCGGCTCCGGCCCGGACGGCGGCGACCACGGCCCGGAACAGCTCGGGACCGGCCGCCGGGCGGGCGGCATCGTGCACGACCACCACGGCGGCGGTGTCGGGGACGGCGGCCAGCCCGGCGCGGACCGAGTCCGACCGGCTGGCGCCCCCGGCGACCACGGCGTCGGCGCCCGGGAGCGGGCGGTCGAGGTCGGCGGCGGGCACCACGGCCACGACGCCGTCGGCGCCGGTGCGGGCGGCGGCCAGGCTCCAGTCGACGACCCGGCGACCGGCCACCTCGACGTACTGCTTGGCGCCGCCGAAGCGCGACCCCCCGCCCCCGGCGACGACCACGGCCCAGACGGGCCCGGCGAGGGTCGGAGCGGGATCGGTCACCGCCGCAACCTACCGCCGTCGCCCGGCCCGACCCGGAGCCGAAGACGGCGGTCACTGACGTGTGACGCACCGTCAGGTTGTGGACTCGCACACCATTGACGGCGCTCCAGTTCTGTGACATGTGGCCCGACCGTTACTCTGAGTCCGTGCCCGAGACCACCCTGCTCCGTGACGTGCCCCTCCTCGCCGAGCTGACCGACGACGAGATGGCGGCCGTGGAGGCCGTCACCACGACGACCGACCTGCTCCGTGGTGACCTCCTCTTCGCCGAGGACGACTCCTCCGACGACCTCCACGTCGTCCTGAGCGGGCGCATCGCCATCTCCAAGCGGTCGATCGACGGCCGCGAGTCGATGGTGGCGCTGATGGAGCGGGGCGACCTGGTCGGCGAGATGCCCCTCTTCGACGGGCTGGGCCGCTCGGCCGAGGCCCGGGCCCTGGAGGCCTCGCAGGTCCTCACCATCCCCTACGCCCCGCTGCGCGACATCTACGAGGGCCGGCCCGCCCTGCTGTGGGGCGTCGTCCGGCTGCTGGCCGAGCGTCTGCGCAGCACCAACGTGGCCCTGGCCGACTCGGTGTTCCTCGACGTCACCGGGCGCACCGCCAAGCGCCTGCTCGAGCTGGCCGGCGACGAGGACGAGTTCGTCCTCCCGATCACCCAGGAGGAGCTGGCCGGCATGGTCGGCGCCTCCCGCGAGCGGGTCAACAAGGCCATCGCCAGCTTCGTGCGGCTCGGGTGGATCGACCAGCGCGAGCGGCGCTACCGGATCCTCAACCGGGTCGAGCTCACCCGCCGCGCCCGCTAGAGCCTCAGCCCAGGAACGCGGCCACCCGGCGCCAGGCGTCGGCGGCATCGTCGGCCCGGTGGGCCGGACGGTCGGCGTCGTGGGCGAAGCCGTGGCCAGCGCCCTCGTAGCGCACCACCTCGGCCCCGGTGGCCTCCAGGTCGTCGGCGTCGGCCGCCGGCACGTACGGGTCGTCGGTGCCCACGATCATCAGGATCGGGGCCGGATCGCCGGCGGCAGCCAGCACGTCCAGCGGCTCGGCCATGGTGGCCGTCGACCAGTGCTCGGGCAGGCGGACCATCCCGTAGAACGAGACGGCCCGGTCGAAGCGGCCGCTCGCCGCCCCCTTGAACGCGAACATCCCGCCCTGGCAGAAGCCGATGACGGCCACGGGCTCGACGCCGAGGAGATCGGCGGTGGCGGTGGCGTCGCCCATGACCGTGGCGTCGTCGAGGCTCCCCGCCGCCGCCATCTTCTCCTCGATGTTGGTCTCGGACCGGCCGGCCCAGGAGTCGAAGCAGCCGACCGTCCAGCCGTGCTCGGCGGCCAACCGATCGCACAGGTCGGTGAAGAGGGGGCGCAGGCCGCCGATGTCGGGGACGATCACGACGCCGCGGGTGGCGTCGGGGGTCGAGGCGACGTAGGCGGGCGTTCCGGACGGGAGGGTGGTGCTGCTCACCCCGCCAGCATGGCCGTCAGCATGGCTGTCCGGACGCCATCAGCGGGAGCGGAACCCGGGCATGTGCTCGCGCTGGCGCCGGCTGCGGAGCCGGGGGAAGGCGAACGAGAAGGCGAGCACCACGACGATGCCGAGCCCGGCGACGAGCCAGAACGAGCCACCGGCATCGGAGTCGGAGCCCCCGCTCGAGGCGATGACCACGCCACCGAGCACCAGGGCCACGAGCAGGCCGACGGCCAGGTTGCTCACCCCCCGCAGGCGCTCCGCCATGGTGACGGAGCCCTCGCCCCTCACGTGGCCATCCGGTCGTAGGAGCGGAGGGCGACCAAGCTCACCACGGCGACGAGGAGGAGCACGATGGCGAGCCTCGCCGCCGGCGTCCACGTCTTCCGGGGAGCCGACGGACGACCGATCCACCAACGGGGCGGGACGGCGAACAGGAACGGGAGGAAGACGATGGCCAGCCCGGCCCGGACGCCGATGCGGCCCCAGTAGACGTCGGGGTCGTCCCAGACCAGATGGGTGACGGCGAGGGTGGCCCCGTACACCACGCCCACGAGGAGGCCGGTTGCGGCGAGCCGGAGCCGCCTCCCCTCGTCCGCCGGCCGGGCCTCGGGCCCACCATCGTGTCGGCCACGTCGTCTCCTCGGGTCGCCTCGTCCGTGCCGGCGCCCGTCCCACCCGTTCGGGTGACGGACAACCCGCGTGCCTCCCCGGGCCCTGCCCGCGGCTCGCACGTAGGGTGGCGCCATGGCCTCGACCGACGACGTGCGCAGCACCGGCGCCCGGGCCGTCGCCTCGCTCCACCAGTCGATCTCCGAGCGGTTGGCCCGGCTCATCCGGTCGGACGCGGAGTGGGCGGCCCAGGCCGTGGACGTGGGGTTGGTCGACCGGGACTGGCTGGCCGACCCCGGCGCCAACCCGGCCCGCATCGCCCCGCCCAGCGAGGTGCTCGAGCGCTTCCTCGCCCGCACCGCCGAGCAGCGGCCGTCGGTGCTGGCCAGTGTGGGTCTGAGCGCCCTCCAGGCCATGTCGCTGTCCCGGGCCGAGGTGGGGCCGGGCGAGGTGGCCGCTCCGTCGGAGATCACCGTCGTGTTCACCGACCTCGAGGGGTTCACCACCTTCACCGCGGCCGAGGGCGACGACGCCGCCGCCCACCTGGTGGGCGATCACAACCGCCGGTTCGGGCCCATCGTCCGCAGCCGGGGCGGGCGGGTCGTCAAGCGGCTGGGCGACGGCCTCATGCTCTCCTTCCCCGCCCCCGAGGCCGCCGTGCTGGCCGCCGTCGAGCTGGTCGGCGAGGACCACGGGCCGCTGCGGGTGCGGGCCGGCCTCCACCACGGCGAGGCCGTCGTGGCCCACGACGACGTGATGGGCAACGTGGTCAACATCGCCGCCCGTCTCACCGAGCAGGCGGGCGGGGGCACCGCCCTGGCGTCGGTCGCCGTGCGGGAGGCCGTCGGCGACCTGCGCGGTGTCCGGTTCGGCCGGGCCAAGCGCTACCGCCTCAAGGGCATCGAGCCCGTGAGCGCCTGCCTCGCCAGCGCCGCCGTCTGACCCGGCCCGGCGCCAGCGCGGGCTGGCGCCGACGCGTCGGGTACGGCTCTGCCGCAGGGGGTCTGGGGGAACCCCAGGCGAAGAGGCGTGTCGGCGAGGAACGAGCCGTCCGCTCTGGGAAGACCTTCAGCGCCGAGCGCAGCGAGGCACCGTCAGCTCGAGGAAGAGACGAGCGAAGCGAGGCTTCTGACGAGATCTCAGGAATAGCGGTCGAGGATGCTGGCCTCGGCCAGGCGGGAGAGGCCGTCCTTGACGGCGCGGGCGCGGAGCTTGCCGACGCCGGCGACGTCGTCGAGCTCGTCGATGGTGGCCCGGAGGATCTTCTGGAGGTCGCCGAAGCGGTCGACGATGGCCTCGACCACCGTCTCGGGCAGGCGGGGGATGCGCGACAGCAGGCGGTGGCCCCGGGGCGACAGCGACTCGTCGAGGTCGGGCGGGCCGTCGGACAGGTGGACGGCCGAGGCCACCCGGCGCAGGTCGACGAGGTCGTCGTCGGAGAGGTCGGACAGGGCACCCAGCGCCTCGGCCAGGTGCCACGAGTCCTCCTCGTGGAAGTAGTCGCGGACGACGAGGCGGCGGTCGTCGCCGATGCCGCCCATCAGCTCCTCGAGCTGGAGGCGGACGAGCCGGCCGTCGTCGCCCAGCTCGATGATGTAGCCCTCGATCTCGGCCGCGATGCGGGCCACCATCTCGCTGCGCTGGAGCACGGTGACGACGTCGCGCAGGGTGACGAGGTCCTCGACCTCCAGGGCCGAGAGGGCCACCGAGACCTCGTCGAGGCGGTCCTTGTAGCGCTCGAGGGTCTGGACGGCCTGGTTGGCCCGGGCGATCACGCGGGGCACGGGGTCGATCTGGTGCTTCTCGTGGCCCACGTACACGCTGATGACGTTCATCCGCTGCGACACCGAGATGACCGGGACGTTGATCGACCGGGCCACCCGCTCGGCGGTGCGGTGACGGGTGCCGGTCTCGGTGGTGGGCACGTTCGGGTTCGGCACCAGGTGGACGTTGGCCCGGGCGATGCGGCTGGCGTTGGGGGCCAGGACGATGGCGCCGTCCATCTTCGACAGCTCGGACAGCCGCTGCGGGCTGTAGGCGGCATCGAGCAGGAAGCCGCCCGAGCAGATGTTGAGCACCGGCGGGCCGTCGCCCACCACGATCAGGGCGCCCATGCCGGCCTGGAGGATCCGATCGAGGCCGTCGCGGAGCGGGGTGCCCGGGGACAGGAGCGCGAGGGAGCGCAGCATCGCCTCACGGTCGGCGGTGGCCACGGACATGGTCGGAGTGTAGAGGTCGCCTGGGCGGAGGTCCCCGGCCGTGGGCTATCGGCCCAGGAGGCCGACGGCGGCGATGGCCTCGTTGAGCGAGCGGACGCGGATGGCGGTGATGCCGGCGGGCGGATCGGGCGCCGAGGCGGGCACGACGGCTCGGGTGAAGCCCAGGCGGGCGGCCTCGGACAGCCGCCGTTCGAGGCTGTTGACGCTGCGGACCTCGCCCCCGAGGCCGATCTCGCCGCAGGCCACCAGCTCGGCCGGGACCGGCCGGCCGCTGGCCGCCGAGGTGATGGCCAGGGCCAGGCCGAGGTCGGCCGCCGGCTCGGTGATCTTCACCCCACCGGCGGCGAGGGCATAGACGTCGGCCTTGCCCAGGTCGAGCTCCAGCCGCTTGATCAGCACGGCCAGGAGCATCGACACCCGACCCCGGTCGAGCCCGGTGCTGGACCGGCGGGGCTCGGCCAGGGTCGACCCCGCCACCAGGGCCTGGACCTCGACCAGCAGGGGGCGATGGCCCTCGATGGTGGGCACGACGGTGGAGCCGGGCACGCCGGGGAGGCGATCGGCCAGGAACAGGCCCGACGGGTCGGGCACGCCCTCCAGGCCGACCTCGCCCAGCTGGAACAGCCCCAGCTCGCTGGTGGACCCGAAGCGGTGCTTGACCGCCCGCAGCAGCCGCAGGGCGTGGTGGCGGTCGCCGTCGAGCTCGAGCACCGTGTCGACCACGTGCTCGAGCACGCGCGGCCCGGCCAGGGCTCCGTCCTTGGTGACGTGGCCGATGAGCACCGTCGCCAACGTGCGGGTCTTGGCCTCGCGCACCAGCCGCTGGGCGATCTCGCGCACCTGGGCAACGCTGCCGGGGCTGGACGACAGCTCGGGGTCGGCCACGCTCTGGGCCGAGTCGACGATGAGCACGTCGGGCCGGACCTCGTCGACCGACGCCATGATGCGGGGCACCAACGACTCGCCCACCAGCCACAGCCGGTCGTGGAGAGCGCCGAGCCGGCGGGCCCGGTCGCGGACCTGGGCCGGGCTCTCCTCGGCGCAGGCGTAGAGGACCGTGGCGCCGCCGCGGGCCAGACCGGCGGCCGCCTGGAGGATCAGGGTGGACTTGCCGGTGCCCGGCGCCCCGCCGAGCAGCGTGACCGAGCCGGGCACCAGCCCGCCCGACAGCACCCGGTCGAGCTCGTCGACCCCGGTGGGCACCGGCTGGACCTCGTCCTCGGGCCCGTCGGTGCTGGGCCGGGCCGGGGCGACGGGTGTGGCCGCTCCCCACCCGGCCCACGCCGGGGCGGAGGCGGTCGCCGCCGCCTCGTCCTTCTCCTCGACCAGCGTGTTCCACTCGCCGCACGCCGGGCACCGCCCGACCCACTGCGGCGACGTCCCACCGCAGTCCGTGCAGCGGTGCAACGTCCGGACCTTGGCCATCCCGCCACCCTAGGGAGGGGGTGCGACAGCGAGGGCCACCGCCGGACCGACGACGCGACGAGCCGGGCCCAGGAGATCTTCTGGGCCGGTACGGTCGCGGGCCATGGGCGTGCTGCCGCAGAGTGCTCGGGACGTGGTCGAGTCGGGGCGGCTGGCCCACTGCGTGACGGTGAACGCCGACGGCAGCCCGCAGGTGAGCGCGGTGTGGGTCGGGCTCGAGGGCGACGAGGTCGTCGTCATGGCCCACATCCCCCGCAACGCCAAGGTCCGCAACCTCCAGCGCGACCCCCGGATCGTCCTCAGCCTGGAGGCCGACGGGCGCAACGCCATCGGCATGCAGCACCACCTCGTCATCCACGGCACGGCGACGGTCACCGAGGGCGGCGCCCCCGAGCTGCTCCAGCAGCTGGTCAAGGTCTACGGCGGCATCGACGCCACCTTCCCGCTGCCCGCCGACCCGCCCCCCGGCTACGTCGTCCGCATCCACGTCGACCGCATCACCGGCTTCGGCCCCTGGACGGCGTGAGCCCTGACCCCGGCCGCCGTCCACCGGCCGCCGGTCTGCCGACCGCCGTTCTGAGGCGGG
>DATHEV010000944.1:0-3135 GCA_035318405.1 Iamia sp. | reverse complement strand
CGCGCCGTCACCTGGGGCGAGGTGGCCGGCGACACCGTCAGCCTCGGCGTGTCGCTGGCCTTCCTGGCCGCGGGCGGCCGCAACCACCTGTCACTGGCCGGCCGGAGCTCGACGAACTTCTCCCGCTACGTCGCCGGTCGGTTTGGAACGTCGCCCGCGGAGCAGGCCGCCGCGCGCCTCTTCCTCCGCGACTTCACCCAGACCGTCACCATCCCACACCTCCAGCGGCACGCCGCGGAAGAGGTCGGCCAGACAGTGGTGAGCAACCGGATCGACGACCTCACGGGTGGGTGGGCCGAGCGCAGCCCGGCGGCTGAGATCCGCGACCGTGGGCCTGACGTCGATGAGCTGGTCGACGATGCCCTCGACGAGGAGGGGGTCCGATGACCGAGACCGTCCAGTGGGTGACGACCCTCGCCCTACCCGATGTGTGGGAGGCCCGATCCCGGGAGGGATTCGACGACCTCTTCACCGCCCTGGCCGCCGTCCCCGACGTCGATCGCGACTTCGTCGCCCTGCTGGAGGCCGACGTGCGGCCCATCGTCCAGGATGCCGCGGCCCAGGGGCTGGTGCTCCTGGCCGGGTTCATGGAGTCCATCGACGATCCGCCCGTCGAGCTCGACGCGTCGGGGCTCCAGGTGCCGTTCGACCAGGACGATGTCGCACCCGTTGCGGTCGCCGCATCGCTGGCGCTGTTCGACCGCGCCGCGCCCGAGGGCTCCATCGATGACCTCGCCGCCGCCCTCGAGGGGGCCGAGGGCCGTTGGCTGGCCCGCCCCGAACGAGCCGAGCTGCCCATCGGGCCGGCGATCGTCACCCGCGAGGTCCAGGCCGTGCACCCGCCCTCGCTCAAGAGGGCCAGCGACGTGATGCTCGTGACCTACCACGTCTTGCCGCGCGAGCACCCCGACACCGTGCTCGTCGCCCTCTTCCGGACGCCCAGCCTCGGCTTCGCCGAGGAGTTCGACGCTCAGTTCGCGGCGATCGCGTCCACCCTCCAGATCGTGGAGTCCACCGGGACCACCCGCTGAGGGCACGCGCGGCGAGGGGCCGCCTCGCGGCGGCCCCTCGTGCTGGTTCGGCTGTCAGGGGGAGGAGGTCAGCCGCCCAGACCGGAGGCCAGCTGAGCGTCGGTCTGCTCGACCGTCTCGGCCGCCTGGTTCAGGAACTGGCCGAGCGCCTGGAGCGCCTCGATGAGGCTGGTGGCGCTGGTGTTCCACTCCTCGAACCGGGTGTTGAACATCTCGGCCGCCTGGCCCTGGAACGCCGAGCTGAGCTCGCTCAGACGGGCCCGCATGGCGGTGAAGTCGGACTGCGCCTGCTGGGCGTTGGTACCGACGTGGGTGCTGTGCTCGCGCAGGGTGTCGGGCGAGACGAGGATCTGTCCGGCCATGTTGGTCCCCCTCCTGGAAGGTGTCGTTGGTGGCCTGACGGTACGAGCACCCGAGCGCGCGGCGCCCCGGCGACGGCGCGCGGCGCCTCAGACGCCGACGGCGGTCTTCTCGTCCTCGGGCGTCGCCGGTGCGGGGTCCGAGCGGCGCGGGCCCAGCTCCAGGTCGGCGCGGTCGAGGCGGCGGGTGCGCTGCCAGTAGCGCCAGGTGAAGCTGGACCAGTTGTTGGTGATCCGGCCCTTGGAGTCCTTGTACCAGGAGTGGCACGAGCCGGCCCACACCGTCCGGGCCAGCTCGCGGTCGAGGCGGGCGTTCGACGCCGCCTGCGCCTCGGGGCGGGTGTCGACCCAGCGCCGGCCCTCGGCCGCGAGCGTGCGCACGGCCTGGAGGATCCAGCCGATCTGGCGCTCCAGCATGAAGATGATCGAGTTGTGGCCCAGGTTGGTGTTGGGGCCGTAGAGCAGGAACAGGTTGGGGAAGCCGCTCACGGTGATGCCCAGATGGGCCTCGGCGCCCTCGCCCCACACGTCGTGGAGCACCTTCCCGCCGGCACCGGTGACGGTGATGGGCTCGAGGAAGTCGGTGGTCTTGAAGCCGGTGCCGAAGATGATCGTGTCGGCCGGGTAGCGCTGGCCACCGGCGATCACCGTGTCGGGCTCGATCCGCTCGACGTCGTCGGTGACGACCTCGACCTCGGGACGCATCAGCGTCGGGTACCAGTCGTTGGAGATCAGGATCCGCCGGCAACCGAGGGGGTAGTCGGGGACGATCGCCTCGGGCGGCAGGTCGGGCGTGGCCAGCGGGGCCAGGCCCTCCTGGAACTTCTTGCGCCCGAGCTCGCCCAGCTTCGAGCCCTGCTTGAAGATCACGAAACGGCTCTCGAACCGGGCCCAGATCGACGCCCGGTAGGCGAGGCGGATCGGCGCCACGCGGCGGAAGATCTGCCGGGCCCGCTCGCCGATCGGGCCGTCGGGCTTGGGGCCGACGTAGTTCACGCTGCGCTGGAAGAGCGTCATCCGCCCGACCTGCTCGGCGATGGCGGGCACGAACTGGATGGCGCTGGCACCGATGCCGATCACGGCGACGTCCTCGCCGGTGAGGTCGTGGTCGTGGTCCCAGCGGGCCGAGTGGAACACGGTGCCGGCGAAGGACTCGAGGCCGTCGATGGCGGGCACGTGGGGTCGGTTGAGCTGGCCGGTGGCGGCCACCACGACGTCGGCGGTGAAGGTCGAGCCGTCGCCCAGGGCGAGGGTCCACGTGCCGGCGTCCTCGTCGAAGGTGGCCGCCGTGACCTCGGTGCCGAAGCGGATCCGCCGCCGCACGTCGAAGTCGTCAGCGATGCGCTCGAGGTGATCGAGGATCTCGGACTGCTCCGGGAACCGGCGGGTCCAGTCGGGGTTGGGGGCGAACGACAGGGAGTAGAGGTGCGACGGGACGTCGCAGCCCGAGCCCGGGTACGTGTTGTCCCGCCACGTCCCGCCCAGGCCGTCGGCCTTCTCGAAGAGGGTGACGTCGTCGACCCCCATCTGGACGAGGCGGATGGCCATGCCCAGGCCTCCGATGCCGGTGCCGATGATCGCCACCCGGGGGGCGGCGACCCCGTCGGGCAGTGGGACGGGCCGGTTGGTGGCGAGGGCCTTGGCCTGGGCGACGAGATCGGCGAGTGCGGCCATGACGCGACCGTACCCCCATCCTTGACCGGACGGTCAAGGGTCTCTCGTCGCGCGACGCTGGCGCCGATGAC
>DATHEV010000943.1:0-2436 GCA_035318405.1 Iamia sp. | reverse complement strand
ACCGCCTCCCCATCCAACGTGATCGCGGTCATCCGAACCGACAGTAGGCGGCGACACGCCGTGATCCACCAGGCCTTCGCCGAGCGCGATCGAAGGCGGAGGACACGCCGCCCGGCGCAGCCGCTGGGGGTCTGGGGGCCTCCCCCAGACAAGCGACGGCCGGAGGCGAGGAACGAGGCGGAGGCCGTCAGGACAGCGCGAGCGCAGCGAGCACCTCCAGTTCGAGGAGGAGGCCGAGCGCCAGCGAGGCGTCCGACGAGACCTCAGTGCAGGAAGTGCCTTTCTCCGGTGAAGAGCATGGCGAGGCCGAGGCGGTCGGCGGTGGCGACGATCTCGTCGTCCTTGACCGAGCCGCCGGGCTGGACGACGACGGCGACACCCGCCTCGGCCGCCGCCTCGACGCCGTCGGGGAAGGGGTAGAAGGCGTCGCTGGCGCACGCTCCACCCTCGGCCCGGCCGGCGGCCTTGGCCGTGGCGATCTGGCCCGCCTCGACCCGGTTCTGCTGGCCGGCGCCGATGCCCCAGGCCACGCCGTCCTTCACCAGGACGATCGAGTTCGACTTCACCCAGCCGCAGATGCGGAAGGCCAGGGCGGCGTCGGCCAGCTCCTCGGCGGTGGGGATGCGCTCGGTGACGACCCGCCAGTCGGCGGCCGGGGTGACGAAGCGGTGGGGCTCCTGCACCAGGTAGCCGCCGGTGACGGGGCGGACGTGGAGCGGGTCGGGCGTCGGCGCCGGCGCCTCCAGCAGGCGGGTGCGCTTGCGCTTGGCCACCAGGGCGTCGACCACGCCCTCGCCGTAGCCCGGGGCGATGACCACGTCGGCTTGGGCCGCCGCCACCATCCGCTCGACGGTGTCGGGGTCGATGGGCTCGGAGAGGGCGACGATGCCGCCGAAGGCCGAGCGGGGATCGCAGTCGAAGGCCCGCTGGTAGGCCTCGGCCGCGGTGTCGGCCACGGCCGCGCCGCACGGGTTGGCGTGCTTGATGATGGCGCAGGCGACCTGGCCGGTGGCCTGGGCCAGATCGTGGGCCAGCAGCCAGGCGGCATCGGCGTCGTAGAGGTTGAGGTAGCTGAGCGCCAGCCCCGAGTGCTGGGTGAGCTGCGCCCACCACGGGTCGGCACCGGCGGTCCGGTAGAGAGCGGCCCGCTGGTGCGGGTTCTCGCCGTAGCGGAGGGCGATCGGCTGGCGGGCGGCGTCGATGCGCAGGGCGGCGGGGAGCGGGTCGGCCTCGGCGTCCCCGGTGTCGGTGTCGGCGTCGGCGTCGGCGTCGCTGTGGGCCTTCGCCCCCGTCAGCTCGTCGGCGAACCAGGCGGCGACGGCGGTGTCGTAGGCCGCGGTGGTGGCGAAGGCCTTGGCTGCCAGCCGGAGCCGGGTGGCGGCCGAGACGGCTCCGTCGGCCCGGATCTCGGCCAGCACCGGCTCGTAGTCGGCCGGGTCGACCACGACGGCGACGTGGGCGTGGTTCTTGGCCCCGGCCCGGATCATCGCCGGACCCCCGATGTCGATCAGGTCGACGGCGCCGGCGTTGCCCCCGTGCTCGAAGTCGGCCGGATCGGACCCGAACGGGTACAGGTTGCTGACGAGCAGGTCGATGCCCACGATGCCGTGCTCGTCCATGTCGGCCTGGTGTGCCGGGTCGCCCCGATCGGCCAGCAGTCCGCCGTGGACCATCGGGTGCAGGGTCATCACCCGGTGCCCGAGGATGGCGGGGGCGCCGGTGAGGTCGGCCACGTCGGTGACGGCGATGCCGGCCTCGGCGACGGCCTTCGCCGTGCCCCCGCTCGACACCAGGTCCCAGCCGGCGTCGGCCAGGCCCCGGGCCAGGTCAACCACACCGGTCTTGTCGTAGGTCGAGAGCAGCGCACGCAACGGGATCAGGTCTCCTGGGTGTCGGGCAGCGGGATCATCCCGTCGAGGATGCCCCGCAGGGTCTGGGAGTAGAGGGGACGCTCGACGGCCTTGATCCGCTCGTGGAGCGTCGCCTCGTCGTCGTCGGGGAGCACGTCCACGGTGGCCTGGGCCAGGATCGGCCCCGTGTCGACCTCGAGGCCGGCGACGTGGATGGTGCACCCGGTGATGGTGTCGCCGGCCGCCAGCACGTCGCGCACGGCGTGCCAGCCCGGGTGCGCCGGCAGCAGGGCCGGGTGGGTGTTGAGGATGCGGCCGGGGAAGACGTCGTGCATCGGGCGGCTGAGGATCGTGCCGAAGCCGGCCATGGCCACCAGGTCGATGTCGTGGGCCCGCAGCCGATCGGCCAGCAGCTGCGCGTAGGCCTGGCGATCGAAGCTCGGGCCGAAGCTCTCCCGCCGGACCAGCTCGGCCGGGATGCCGGCCCGCTCGGCCTTCCCGAGGGCGGCGCAGGGGCGGTCGGCGGCCACCAGCGCAACGGGGATGCCGTCGGCCAGGAACGTGTCGAGGATCGTCCCCGATCCCG
>DATHEV010000942.1:0-8306 GCA_035318405.1 Iamia sp. | reverse complement strand
CCCACCGAGTTCGATGCGAGGGTTCAGGGGCGGGGGAACGGTGCGTAGGGTGACGACGGCCGGGCAGGTGGCGGACGTGGACGCCGAGCTCTGCCCCGATCCGGTGCCGGGCCCGCCGGCTCATCACGTCGCCCTCATCGGGATGATGGCCGTCGGGAAGTCCACCGTCGGGCGGGCCGTGGCCCACCACCTCGGCGTCCGGTTCGTCGACACCGACGAGGTCATCGAGGACCACACCGGGAGGACGCTGCGGGAGATCTGGCAGAAGGGGGGAGAGGCCGCCTACCGCCCCCTCGAGCGCGACGCCGTGCGGTGCGCCCTGGCCGAGGGCGAACCCGTCGTGCTGGCCACGCCCGGCGGGGTCGCCGTCGACGACGCCATGGCCGCGGAGGTGATCGCCCCCCACGTCACGACCGTCTACCTGCGGGCCACGCTCGACACCCTCGTCCGCCACGTCGGGGCCGCGCCCCGCCACCGGCCCCTCCTCGGGTCCGACCCCCGAGCCACGCTCGGGCGCCTGCTCGCCGATCGGTCCACCCGCTACGAGGAGCTGGCCGACCACGTCGTCGACATCGACGGCCGCACCCCCGCCGGGGTGGTGGCCGCCGTGCTGGCCGCCATCGAGGCCGACGGGCCCTGACGCGACGACCGCCCCGGCCGTGGGGCCGGGGCGGTCGGTCAGGACCTGGTGCTCAGGGGGTGCTCACGGCGGGGTTGGGTTCACCGTGATGTGGACGAAGTCGATGGCGAAGCGCCCTCGACCGTCGCGGACGATGAGCCGGAAGCGCAGCTCCTTGGGCGTCGACACCACCGGCGCCACGAACGACGGCGTGGCCGAGGTGGTGCTGCTGAGGGTGACGGCCGGGCCGAAGGTCTGCGTCCACTTGTACGTGACCGGCGTGGAGGAGCCGGTGCCGTTGAGGGTGACGAGCTGGCCGCTGGTCACCGTCTGGTCCGGACCGGCGTTGGCGATCGGGGGACCGGCGACGATGATCTGGACGAAGTCGATGGCGAAGCGTCCCCGCTGGTCCCGGACGATGAGCCGGAAGCGCAGCTCGGTCGGGCTGGCGGGGGCGGTGAACGTGGCCGTGGCCGTGTTGGCGCCGGAGAGGGCGACGGTCGGGCCGAAGGTCTGCGTCCACTGGTACTTCAGCGTGTCCCCGTCGGGATCGGACGAGCCGGCGGCGCTGAGCGTCACGAAGGCGCTGGCGTCGACGGTCCGGTCCGGGCCGGCACTCGCCGAGGGCGGGCCGTTCACGAAGATCGAGACGAAGTCCGTGCGGAACCGACCGAACGGGTCTCGGACGATGAGCCGGAAGCGCAGCTCGGAGGGGCCCTCGGGGGCGACGAAGGTCGGGGTGGCCGTGTTCGGGTTGGCCAGGGTGACCGTCGGCCCGAAGGTCTGGTTCCACTGGTAGGTGATGGCGTCGCTGTCGGGATCGGACGAGCCGGTGCCGTCGAGGGTGACGAGGTCGTTGAGGTTGACCAGCTGGTCCGGTCCGGCGCTGGCGACCGGCCGGCCGTTGACCCGGACGTCGACGGTGTCGGTGTCGGTGAGGCCCTCGTCGTCGGTGACGGTGAGCTCGAAGGTCAGCACCGCCGGCCCGTCGGGAGCGGTGAAGGTCGGGTTGGAGGTGTTGGCCCCGGTGAGGGTCACCGCCGGGCCGGCGGTCTGGACCCAGCTGAACTGGAGGGGGTCGCCCTCGGGATCGCTGGACCCGGTGCCGTTCAAGGTGACGGTGTCACCCAGGTCGGCGACCCGATCGTTGCCGGCGTTGGCGATGGGCGTGTCGTTGAGCCCGACGTTGACCTCGTCGGTGTCGGTGCGGCCCTGCTGGTCATCGACGGTGAGCTCGAAGGTGAGCACGCCCGGACCGGCCGGAGCGGTGAAGGACGGATTCGCCGTGTTGGACCCGACGAGGGTCACGGCCGGGCCGGCGGTCTGGACCCAGCTGTAGAGCAGCGGCTGGCTCTCGGGGTCGCTCGACCCGGTGCCGTCGAGGGTGACGGTGTCGCCCTGCTCGGCATCCTGATCGGGCCCGGCATTGGCTGTGGGCGGACCGTTGACCGTGATGATCACCGTGTCGGTGTCGGTCAGGCCGTCGTCGTCGGTGACGGTGAGCTCGAAGGCCAGCGTGTCAGGGCCCTCCGGAGCGGTGAAGGTCGGCTGGGCCGTATCGGCCCCCGTGAGGGTGACCACGGTGCCGCCACCGGTCTGGACCCAGCTGTAGTCCAGCTCGTCGCTGTCGGGGTCCTCCGACCCGGTGCCGTCCAAGGTGACGGTGTCACCCAGGTTGACCAGCTGGTCCGGGCCGGCGTCGGCCACCGGCGGGCCGTTGACGGTGATGGTGACGGTGTCGGTGTCGGTGGCGCCGTTGTCGTCGGTGACGGAGAGCTCGAAGGTCAACACCCCGACCGCCGGGGCCGTGAAGGTCGGCTGGGCCGAGTCGGCACCGGTGAGGGTGACCGCCGGGCCACCGATCTGGTTCCAGGCATGGTCGAGCGAGCCCGCCTCCGGGTCGGTCGAGCCGGTGCCATCGAGGGAGACCAGGGCACCCGGGGCGACCACCTGGTCGGGACCGGCGCTGGCACTCGGCGGAGCGTTGACGCTGATGGCCACCGTGTTGGTGTCGGACTCGCCACCCGGATCGGTGACGGTGAGCACGAAGGTCAACGACTCGGGGCCGGTCGGAGCGGTGAACGTCGGCTGGACCGCGGTGTCGTCGGACAGGGTGACGGTGGGGCCGCTGAGCTGGGCCCAGAGGTGGTCCAGCTCGTCGCTGTCCGGATCCGACGAACCCGTGCCGTCCAAGGTGACCGTGTCGCCCTGGTCCACGGTCTGGTCGGGGCCGGCGTCGGCCATGGGGGCTCCGTTGACGGAGATGGTCACCGTGTCGGTGTCGGTCTGGGCGATGTCGTCCTCGGCCGTGACGGTGAAGACGAGGGTGGCCGGGCCGGCGGGGGCGGTGAAGCTGTTCCCGGGGAGGCTGCTGGGGCCGGCGATGGCGAGGTCCACCGTCGGGCCGCTGGTCTGCTCCCAGGTGTAGAGGAGGCCATCGCCGTCGGGATCGGTGGTGCCGCCGGCGTCGAGGGTGACGACATCACCGCCGGCCACGTCCTGGTCGGGCCCGGCGTCGGCCACCGGCGGGCCGTTGACCATGACGCTGACGGTGTCGGTGCCGGTCTGGTCGACCTCGTCGGTGACGGTGAGGGTGAACTCGAGCGTGGCCGGGCCCGCCGGAGCGGTGAACGAGGTGGTGGGCGCGGTGGTGCTGGAGAGCGTCACCGCCGGGCCACTGGTCTGCTCCCAGGTGTAGAGCAGATCCTCGCCGTCGGGATCGGTGGTGCCGGCGGCGTCGAGGAGGACGTTCTCGCCCTCCACGACGAGCTGGTCCGGGCCCGCGTCCGCCACCGGTGGACCGTTGACCGTGATGACGACGGTGTCGGTGTCGGTCTGGTCGACCTCGTCGGTGACGGTGAGGGTGAGCTCGAGCGTCGCCGGGCCGGCGGGGGCGGTGAAGGTCGTGTTGGGGGCCGTGGGGCTGGTGAGGCTGACCGTCGGGCCGCTCGTCTGCTCCCAGCCGTAGAGGAGGTCGTCGTCATCGGGGTCGCTCGAACCGACGCCGGAGAGGAGGACCTCGTCACCCTCGAGGACGTCCTGGTCGGAGCCGGCGTCGGCAGTCGGGGCGGAGTTGGCCGGCGCCGTGATGGCGAAGGTGTGCGCGACCGGCGGGGCCGCGAGCCACAGGGCGTCGCCGGCCTGGGTGGCGGTGATGGTGCACGTCCCGGCGGCGGTGAGCGTGACCTCGGTGCCGTCGACGGTGCAGTCCCCATCAGCGGCGAACGTGACGGCGAGGTCCGAGGAGGCGGTGGCGCTCACCGTGAACGGCGGGTCGCCGTCGGCCGCGTCGGGCAGCGCCGCGAAGTCGATCGTCTGGTCGGCGCCGACCCTCGACGGCGAGACCTGGTCGCCCGTGGCGGCGCCGTTGCCGCCCTCGCCGACGCTGTCGTTGCCCCAGCACGACGCCAGGCCGACGGTGGCGAGGGCGCAGGTGTGGGCCGTGCCGACGCTGATGGCCGTCCACGTCCCACTGGCCGGCGCGGCCACGGCCACCGGGGAGTCCTGGGCGCCGGTGGTGGCGCCGTTGCCGACCTTGCCGTTGGTGTCGTCGCCCCAGCAGTAGGCGGCGCCGGCGGTGGTGACGGCGCAGCTGTGCTGGTTGCCGGCGGCGATGGTGGACCAGGTGGTGCCGCCCGGGGTGACGATCGGCGACGGCGTGGAGTGGATGCCGGTCGTGGCCGGACCGTTCCCGAGCCGGCCGTCGACGTCCTCGATGCCCCAGCAGTAGGCGGCGCCCGCGCCGGTGACGCCGCAGCTGTGCTGGCTGCCGGCGACGATCGTGCTCCAGCCGCTGGCGTCCGGTGCGGCGACGGACGACGGTGACTGCTGGGGCGTGGCGGTGTCGCCGTTGCCGAGCGCGCCCGAGAAGGCCGCGCCCCAGCAGAAGCCGGTCCCGTCGTTTCGCACCCCGCAGGTGTGGGCGTTGCCGGCATCGATCCTCGCCCAGCCGGACGTCGTGCCGAAGAGCGGCGATGGGCTGTGCTGGTCGGCGGTGGTGAAGGCGCCGTTGCCCAGGCGGCCGGAGTTGTCGCTCCCCCAGCAGTAGCCGGTGCCGACGGTGGTGACACCGCAGGAGTGGGCGTTGCCGGCCGTGATGGTGGCCCAGGCCTCGCCGGCTCCCGTCACCACGGCGACGGGGGCGTCGTTGTTGCCGAACGTGTTGCCCTTGCCGAGCTGCCGGCTGGCGTTGTTGCCCCAGCAGTACCCGGCGCTGTCGCTGGTGACTCCGCACGCATGGTTGATGCCGACCTCGATCGAGGCCCAGGTGGCGCCCGTCGGCGTCGCGACCGGGGACGGGGACGTCTGGAGCGCGGTCAGCGCCGGCCCGTTGCCGAGCTGGCCGAACGTGTCCTGGCCCCAGCAGTAGCCGGCGCCCGCGGTGGTCACGCCGCAGCTGAAGCTGGAGCCGGCGCTGATCGAGGCCCAGGCCTGCGGTGTCGCCGCCCCGGCCGGGACCGAGGGCCCGGCGCCGAGCACGGCCATGGTGGCGACGATCGCCAGCACTGCCCCCAGGGCGATGGCGGACCGGGACCGCCGGAAGCCGCCGAGACGGCTCTGATCAAGACCCCGTGGTGCGCGCATGACGCGTCCCCCCCCTCTGGCGCTCACACGCCGCCGCTGAACGTCTCGACCCTAGCGACCTCGACCCCTCGCCACGTGCTTGACTGAAGCCGTCCACTGGGTGAGTGGCAGGGAGGGGTCCCTTCATGACCGACGACGCGTCGCAGGGCACGCCCCGCGCCGACCTCGTGCTCACGGCGTCGGCCGCCGCCATCGTCATGCTCGTCATCGCTCGCCGCGCCATCGAGGGCCAGCTCGAGCGTCTCCATGCGCCCGGTGTCCCGGGGGCCGGCTATGGCGACCTGCGCGCCGACGCGGCGGACACCATCGAGACATGGGTCGACGGGAAGGCGGCGCTGGACGTCTTCCAGCCGGTGCGGGCCCGCGCCCTGGTGGAGCAGCGCAGCGTCGTCCAGCTCCTCCTCGTCCTGGTCATCACCGCGTCGGTCGGCGTGCTGCTGAGCCGACGGCGGCGCACGGTCGTCGCCGAGGCCAGGGTCGCCACCGCCACCGCCACCGCCGACGCGGCGAGGCCCGGCCGGGCGGCGCAGCTCGTCCGCGTGGGCGACCGCGTCCTGGAGGCGACGGCCGACCCCGGGTGGCCGCACCGGGTCGCCCTCGTGCTCTTCGCCGGCTTCGGGCTGTTGGGGATCGCGCTCGACAACCTCGTGATCCAGGGCCACCTCGACGGCGAGGGCCTCCTCTGGAGGGTTGGCGACGGCCTCGCCCGCGTCGTCCCCCCGGCGGTCCTGGTCGGCCTGGGCGCGGCCATGACCCGACCGATCATCACGGCCGTGCCCCCCAAGTGGATCGCCTACCGGTCGGCACCGGCGTCGGCCCGTCTCACCCTCTGGATCGCGGTCGGCACCTTCGTCCTCTTCAACGTCAGCGACATCGGCGCCCAGCTCGAGGACCTGCTGCGCCGCGAGGTGGCCGCCGGCGACGACGGCGACTGGCCCGGCACGGCCAAGATCGTCGGCGCCGTCGCCGCCTACCTCGTCGTCATCCTGGCCAGCAGCCGGCTGCGGCGGCCCGACCAGTCGGACACGGAGCGCCCGTGGTGGACGGCGTGGACCGGCGTCTTCCTGGTCGCGCTCGGCCTCTTCACGATGTGGCGGTGGGCGTGGACGTCGGCGCTGACGACCTTGGGCGTGATGCTCCTGGTCGTCGGGCTCGCCTCGTGGGCGGTGCTCCACCGCGACCCGATGGGGCGGCGCCGCGCCCTCGGGACGAGGGTCGCCCTGGTGCTCCTCCTGGCCGGCCTGGCCGCCATCGCGCCCAGCTGGCGACTGGGAGACGCCCCCCACGTCTGGTTCGGCCTGGCCGCCGTGGTGCTCGTGGTCGGGGGCAGCGCCCTCCTTCGCCTGGCGCAGACCGACAGCGAGGCCGGCTCACTGCCGGAGGGCGCCGCCGGCGTCGTGCTGGTCGCCTTCGCGGCGCGGGCGGTGATGGGGCCCGTCACCGAGCCCTGGGTCGTGGCCATCCCCCCGATCGTCGCCGTCGGCGCCGTCGTGGTCCTGGCCTGGAGCCTGCGCCACCGCCCGCGGGGCCACGTCGCCCGGAGCGACCGGCTCGCCGTCACGATCCGAGCTCTCGGGGCGGCCGTCCTGGCCGGTGCCGCCGCCCTCGGGTGGGTGCGCCCGAACGAGCTCGTCGGCTGGGTGGCGGCCGGGCTGGCCCTGGTGGGGCTCGTCCTGCTCCTCCACCGCGGCGCCGCCAGGCTGAGGGAGAGGACGAACACGACGGAGGAGACCGACCCCCAGCCCACCCTCACCCTGATCGAGACCTCACGCTCGGAGCCCGCCACCGAGGCCAGGCCGGCCCACATCCTCGACCGCGAGGCCCCCGGCGTGCTCGTCGCCGCCGCCGTGCTGCCCCTCCTCGGGCTGCTCGTCGCCACCGTCCGGGTCCTCGCCGCGACCCTGGCGACCGGCGAGGGCGACCCCGTGCCCTGGGCCCTCCTCGGCCTGGCCGGCGTGCTCGTCGTCGGGGCCGTGGGGGCCGGGATCGTGCTGGGCCGGCCGCCCGAGAGCGCGACCACGTCCACGGACGAGTGCCGGCGAGACGCGTCGGTCGCCCCGGGCTGGGTGATCGTCGTGGTCGCCGGTGCGGCCGCGGGCCCCTGCCTCGCGCTCCTCACGCTCGTGCCCGTCGACACCCTCGCCGTCGACATCGGGCGGCGGGCGGGGCCGTTCGTCGTGCTCATCGCCCTGCTCACCGGGCTGGCCGCGACCTGCGCCGTCGCCCGCTTCGCGGTGCTGAGCCAGGGCCAGCCGAGCCTCTTCCGGTACCTGGGCTTCAACCACATGCCCATGGTCGGCATGGTCGTGACGTGGATCGTGCTGATCGTCGTGGTCGGAGCGCCGCTCGAGCGGGTCGAGGCCACATCGCACCACGTCCGCACCCTGTCGGGATCCCGTTCCACCGTGCGCATACCGACCTGCGGTGACGCAGAGCTGCTCGCCACCATCCGGTCCGGCGCCGAGGATGACGGCACCGTGCACGAGCAGCTGGTGCAGGAGCTGTGTCGCTGGATCACGACCGTCCGCGCCGACTCACCGTCCGAGGGCCGGCGCGAGGTGCTCCCCCTCGTGCTCGTCACCGCCAGCGGCGGAGGCGTGCGCGCCGCGGCGTGGACGATGCGGGTCCTCGACTGCCTCCTGTTCGCCGAGGGGGCGGCGACACCCGACGAGGAGGGGCGGGCGCCGTGCCCCTCGCGCGTGCAGGGCCGGGCCGATCACTGGAGGTACCTCTTCGCCGCCGGTGGCGCATCGGGTGGCAGCGTCGGCATCGCCTCGGCCGTCGCCCAACGGCTCTTCCCCGTCCCGGCCCGGGTCGACGGCCAGGATCTCGACCGCTGGACCCGCTCCGTGCCGGAGGCCGAGCACGTCGGGGCGCTGACGACGCAGATGGTCGCCGAGCTCGGCCTGGCCACCGCCGGTGTGGTCACCGAGCACGACCGCGCCGAGGAGCTCATCGACTCCTGGGCCGCGACCTTCGGCCCACCCGACCTTCAGGCGTGCCCCCGCCTCTCCCGCCTCGCCCGCCGGAGCCCGCCGGCGTCCGTCGAGGACCTCGGCTTCCTCCAGGCCTCGGCCGCCTGTCCCGACGAGGTCCCCCTCAT
>DATHEV010000941.1:0-7581 GCA_035318405.1 Iamia sp. | reverse complement strand
CGTCCGGCTCGACCCCGACCTGCCGCTCCCCTCCTACGCCCATCCCGGTGACGCCGGTGCCGACCTGCGCGCCCGGGAGGACGCGATCGTCCCCGCCGGGGGCGGGCGGGCCCTGGTGCCGACGGGGGTGGCGATCGCCCTGCCGGCGGGTCACGCCGGCTTCGTCCAGCCCCGCAGCGGTCTCGCCCTCCGCCACGGCGTCACCGTCCTCAACACGCCGGGTCTCGTCGACTGCGGCTACCGCGACGAGCTCAAGGTGATCCTCGTCAACACCGACCCCGACACCGACTACCAGGTCACCCGGGGCGACCGCATCGCCCAGCTGGTGATCCAGCGGGTCGAGGAGGCGCACTTCGCCGAGGTCGACGTCTTGCCGGACACCAGCCGGGGCGGGGGCGGGTTCGGGTCGACCGGGCGTTAGGAGCCGAGCCGCCAGGCGTAGGTGACCCAGCAGCACAGTGCGTTGCTCTCCGAGGCTCTGCCGAGGAGATGTCCGTGGCGACTCGGCCCTACCCACGAGAGACGTCAAAGGCGAGCGCCGGCGGGCGCCACGGCTACGGTCGACGCCGTGCTCGTGTGGATGGACCTGGAGATGACGGGGCTCGACCCCGACCGGTGCACCATCGTCGAGATCGCCACGCTCATCACCGACGACGAGCTGGAGATCGTGGCCGAGGGGCCCGACCTCGTCGTCCACCAGCCGCCCGAGGCGCTGGCCGGCATGGAGAAGATCGTCCTCGACATGCACACCAAGTCGGGGCTGCTGCCGGCCATCGCGGCGTCGACCACGACGCTCGAGGAGGCCGGCGCCGCCACCCTCGCCTTCATCAAGGAGCACGTCCCCGAGGCCCGCACGATCCCCCTGTGCGGCAACTCGATCGGGACCGACCGGCGGTTCCTGGCCAAGTACCTCCCCGAGATCGAGGACCACCTCCACTACCGCTCGGTCGACGTCTCGACCATCAAGGAGCTGGTGCGGCGCTGGTACCCCGAGGTGCTCGAGCAGATGGTGCGCAAGCAGACCAGCCACCGGGCCCTCGACGACATCCGCGAGAGCATCGACGAGCTGCGGTTGTACCGGTCCCGGGTCTTCCGATCCGTGGCCATCACGCCCGAGGGATAGCGCTCGACACGATCGTCGCGATCGCTGTCTCGAATAATCGCTTGACGCCTTCTTTCGGGTGAGGTTCCATGGCCGGGCGCCCGGACGGTCCGGGAGCGCGCGACCGGTCCACCGAATCCGGCGCATTCGACCCCACCGAGGGAACCCGATGACCACGCTGACGCACACAGCCGAGCGGATCGCCGCCGCTGGTTGCTCGCGCGCCGTCGTGTCCCCCGATGTGGCCGGCGTCGAGTACGCCAGCTCCGGTTCGTTCGCCGCCGCTGCCTTCCGCGGTTGGGATTCCAACCCGACCCAGGGCATGCCGGTGCAGAACAAGCGGCACCTCACCCCTGCCCTACGGCCCGAGGAGGCTTCTCCCTGATACTGGGAAAGCCAAGAACCTCCAAAGGCCGTCGGGATCTCCCGGCGGCCTTTCTGGTTTTCGGGCCCAGATCCCTGCCTCACCCACCAACCCACACCCCCCTGATGACGACCATCACCTTCACCACCACCACCGCACGAGAAGACGAGACAGAGGAGAGATCCGTGATCGCGCTGAACGACCTCGCAGAGGCCGCCGAGGACACCGCCTGGTGGGCCGATGCCCGGTGCAACGACGCCGCCGGCTCGCTGTCGGCCCTGTTCTTCAGCGAGGAGCTGCAGGACATCGCCGCCGCCAAGCGCATCTGCGAGCTGTGCCCCGTGATGGAGGACTGCCTCGCAGGTGCCCTGGCCCGGCGGGAGCCGTGGGGCGTCTGGGGCGGGCAGCTGTTCCGCAACGGCCGCATCCTCGCCACCAAGCGGCGTCGGGGCCGGCCGCCCAAGGTGGCCCGTCCCGAGGACGAGCTCCCCGTCATCGCCGTCCCCGAGGCCCTGGCCGAGGTGGTCATCCGCCGCACCGCCTGATCTCATGTGGGTGGTGCCCAGGGTCACTCGGGATTTCCATGATCGTCTCGTCCAATCGTCCGCCCTACCTGCGGACCAGGAGTGGGTCACCCGCCAGCCGGCGGGTGACCCACCCCGCTTCCTGCAACCGGTTGGATCGTCCCCCGGGGGGCGGTGCTAGGTTGCTCCAGCCCCGCAAGGGGTCGTGGTCCCGTGGTGCAGTTTGGAGTGCACGCCGGCCTGTCAAGCCGGAGGTCGCGGGTTCAAATCCCGTCGGGACCGCCACTGTCGTCATCATCGCCACTCCCCTTCGGGGGATGGCGGCGACAGCACGGCTGGGTAGCTCAGTTGGCAGAGCGCGCGCCTGAAAAGCGCGAGGTCACCGGATCGACGCCGGTTCCAGCCACCAAGCGGTGCGGATCTCCGCACCGACGCGGGCGGTCAGCCGTCGTCGGTGGCGAGCTTCCTGGCCTCGGCCCGGCACTCCGAGCAGCCACCCCGACCCTGCTCCCAGTGCTCGTCGATCACCTTCACGTCGGGCCGGCCGCACAGCGCGGTGCCCTCGGTGGCGCCCGGCTCGACGTCGACCACGTGCAGCGGAGGCAGCGGCTCGCGCACACGGTCGCGGATCGAGGGCGCCCCGCCGTGCCGGTGGAGGCCGCGCGGGACGGACCGCATCACGAACCCGCGAGTCGCCCGGTGGAGTGCCATGGGTCGACCCTACGCCGGGGACCCGCCAGCGGCGGCGCCGGTCGGCGCCTCTGGACCCTGCGGTCAGGCGTCGGTGGGGGCGGTGGCCTGGGCGCGGGCGTAGTTCTTGGCGCACGCCACGTGGAGGCCGATGCCATCACGCCTGCGCAGGTAGGGCGACACCAGGGGGTCCCCGCACCACTCGCAGGCCGCGGCGACGACGGCAACTTCGGCGTCGAGGAGAGCGGTCGCTGGTGACATGCCCCTCCATCGGATGGCATGACCCCTGACACAAGCCCTTCGGCGCACGATGAGCCGGACGACCCATGCCCCCGGCCGCGCTGTCCGTCCCGACCAAGCGCCACTGGCGGTCGCGGTCCCGCCTCGCCGACGTCGCCGCCGGGCTCGACGCCCTGGCCCGCGCCCTGGTCGACCTGGGGGCGGCCACCGTGGCCGTACCCCCGCGGGGGCGCGGCCTCGGCGGGCTCGACTGGGACGACGTCCGTCCCCTGGTCGAGGACCGCATCGGCGCCCTCGACGGCGTCGAGGTCAGGCTCTCCATCCCCCGCGCATAGGACGAAATGTCCCATTCCCCGGCCGGCCGGGCGGCCCCACGATGGGCGCGTGGGGGCGCAATCGGCGTCCCCGGGGTCGGGGCACGCGGGTGCGCCGAGAAGGAGAACCTGATGTCTGCCGTCCGTCGGCGGCCGCTGTTCGCGGCCGCCCTGCTCATCCTGTCGCTGGTCGCCCTCGCCGGCGCACCCGCGTCAGCCAAGGTGATGCCGATCACCGGGTCGCTCACCACCTCGACGGCCGATGCCACCTGGTCGGAGTACGTGACCCTCACGGCCACGCTGACGGTGCCCACGGGCACCCCCAAGCCCACGGGCCCGGTGGAGTTCCGCTCCGGGAGCAGCCCGGTCGGCACCGCCGAGCTGGCGAGCGGCGTCGCCCGCCTCCGCACCAAGACCCTCGACGTGGGCACCCACCAGGTCACCGCCAGCTACGGCGGCGCGCCGGTGGCCGGGCCGGTGCCGGTCACCGTCTACACGGCGCAGACCACCACGACCCTCGTGTCGAGGAAGCCCGAGGTCCTCTCGGGCACGGCGTGGTTCCAGGCCACCGTGGCCCCGAACGCCCCCGCCACCACCGCCCCCACCGGGTCCGTGGCCTTCACCGTCAATGGCGCCCCGGCCGCCACCGTGCCCCTGGCCGGCGGGATCGCCACGTGGCGCCCTCGCCTGGACGACGGCCTCTACATCATCCGGGCCGTCTTCCAGGCCACCGATCGGCACGACGCCAGCGCCAGCACCCCGCTCCAGCAGCACATCGGTCCCCCGGGCCCGCCCGGCATCATCGACCAGAGCAACCCGACGCAGAGCGATTTCTTCTACGCCCACCGCGCCGGCCAGACCTTCACGGCGGGCGTGACCGGCCTGCTCGACCAGGTCTCGTTCACTCTGGGGAGCGAGAACTGGGTCGGGGTCACCATCCACGCCGTCGGTGACCAAGGACAGCCGACCGGCCCCCCGCTGGGGTCCAAGGCGGCAGCGCCGACGCTGGCCGGCCCGGTGCTCGTCTCGCTCGACCTCCCGGCACCCGTGCAGTCCGGCCGGCAGTACGCGCTGGTCCTGACCACGACCTCGGGCGTGTGGGGCAGCTCCACGGACGTCTACGCCGGCGGACACGTGTGGGCCGGCGGCCAGAGCTGGGACCCCGTCGTCGACGTCGACCTGCGCTTTGCGACCTACGTCCGCCCGGCGCCGACGCCGGCGTCGACGATCACGTCCTCGGCGGCGGCGACCGTGTGGTCCGAGTACGTGAACCTCACGGCCAGCTGGACCGTCCCCGTCGGGTCGCCCAAGCCCACCGGCACCGTGCGCTTCCTCGCCGGCGCCGTCGAGGTCGGCACGGCCCCGCTGAGCAACGGCACCGCCCGCCTCCGCACCAAGGCCCTCCCGGCCGGCACCCAGACCGTCACCGCGACCTACGACGGCGACGACACCTACCCCGCCGGCCCCGTGGGCGGCTCCACCACCATCTCGGTGGCCCCGGCGACGACCACCACGACGCTGGTCTCCCGGAGGACCGAGGTCCTGTCGGGCACCGCCTGGTTCCAGGCCACCGTCGCCCCCGTCGCCCCGGCCACCAAGGCCCCCACCGGGACGGTCGAGTTCTACCTCGACGGCTACCCGATCCCCGAGGCCAACCTGTTCCTGAGCGGCGGCATCGCCAGCTGGCGTCCCCGGCTGAGCGACGGCCCCCACACCGTCACCGCCAGCTACGTCGGGTCCGACGAGGGCCAGACCAGCGCCAGCGCCCCGGTCGCGCAGCACATCGGGACCCCGCCGCCGCCCAGCGTCCTCGACCAGAGCAACACCGGCTTCGACATCTGGCGCAACAGCGACCCTGGCTACGCCACCACCCAGTCGTTCACCGTCGGCGTCAGCGGGATGCTCGACCGGGTGACCCTCATGTTCCCGCAGGCCCTCCAGGACTACACCCTCCAGATCGGCGAGTTCGCCTTCGGCGCCCCGATGGGCTTCATCGCCACCCAGACCGGGGTCACCGGGTCGGGCCCGACCACCATCGAGCTGGAGACGCCGGTCCCGGTCGTGGCGGGCCAGACCTTCTACCTCTCGGTCGACAGCACCACCGGGAGCCTCGACACCGGGCTGACCGAGGACACCTACGCCGGCGGCACCGCCCTCTTCTTCGACCCGTGGACCGGGCTGTGGGAGACCATGGAGAACCAGGACATGGCCTTCGCGACCTACGTGCGCCCCGACCCCGCGCCCTGATCGCCGGCGATCATCGGCGCCCCTCGTCCCGCACGTCGCGGGGCGGGGGGCGTCGTCGCGTCAGCGGCAGACACCGTCGGTGACGGCGGCGCCGGCCACGGCGGCGGCGACCAGCTCGACGACCTGGCGGTCGAACACCGAGGGGACGATGTTCTCCGGGGTCAGCTCGTGCTCGGGCACGGCCGAGGCGATGGCCTCGGCGGCGGCGACCTTCATGCCCTCGGTCACCGTGGTGGCGCCCGCATCGAGAGCGCCCCGGAAGATGCCGGGGAAGGCGAGGACGTTGTTGATCTGGTTGGGGTAGTCGCTGCGGCCGGTGGCCATGACGGCGACGAGGCCCTCGGTGAGCTCGGGGCGGATCTCGGGATCGGGGTTGGCCATGGCGAACACGATCGGATCGGTGGCCATCTTGCGGATGTCGTCGGCGTCGAGCAGGTCCGGGCCGGACACGCCGATGAAGACGTCGGCGCCGGGGAGGACCTCCTTGAGCGAGCCCGAGATGCCCGACGGGTTGGTGAGCTCGGCGAAGTCCCGCTTGGCCGAGTTCAGGTCGTCGCGCTCGCGGGTGACGGCACCCTTGCTGTCGCAGCCGACGATGTCCTTCACGCCGGCGGCCATGAGGATCTTGGCGATGGCCACGCCGGCGGCACCGGCGCCCGAGATGACGACCCGCAGCTCGTCCATGTGCTTGCCGACGATCTTGAGCGAGTTCTCCAGCGCCGCCAGGGTGACGACGGCGGTGCCGTGCTGGTCGTCGTGGAAGACGGGGATGTCGAGGATCTCCCGCAGCCGCTCCTCGACCTCGAAGCAGGCCGGGGCGGCGATGTCCTCGAGGTTGATGCCGCCGTAGACGGGGGCGATGCGGCGCACGGTCTCGACGATGGCGTCGACCTTGTCCTGCGCCGTCTCGTCCTGCGAGGTGTCGATGCAGACCGGGAAGGCGTCGACGTCGGCGAAGCTCTTGAACAGCAGCGCCTTGCCCTCCATGACCGGCAGGGCGGCCTCGGGGCCGATGTTGCCCAGGCCCAGCACGGCGGTGCCGTCGGTGACGATGGCGACGGTGTTCTTCTTGATCGTCAGCGTGTGGGCCAGCGACAGGTCGGTGGCGATGGCGGTGCAGACCCGGGCGACACCCGGCGTGTAGGCCATCGACAGGTCGTCGCGGTCGACGATGGGCACGGTGGCGAGGACGTGGATCTTGCCGCCGGCGTGCATCTCGAAGGTGCGGTCGGCGAAGTCGAGGATCTCGACGCCGTCCAGGGCCACCAGGGTCTCGCGCAGCTGCTCGATGTGGGCGGCGTCGGAGCAGTTGACGATGACGTCCTCGTCGAGCACCGGGCCCTTGGCCTCGAACCCGTGGAGCCCCACGATGTTGGCCCCGATCTCACCCAGGGCCACCGACAGGCGACCGAGGGCTCCGGGGACGTTGGGCAGCCGGACGCGGAGGCGCACGGAGTACGCCGCGGTGGGAGTGGACACGGCCCGCGACGGTACCGGTCGATCTGGTGCGGCGCGTCATCAATCCGAACCGTGTGCGGAAACCCACCGGACCGGTGGGAACCCGCACACGGAACGACGGGCGTACCCTCGGAGCGTGCCCACCGAAGCCGGATCCGTGTTCGCCCACGCCGCCGTGGAGGGGTTCGAGCAGGTGGCGTTCTGCCACCACGAGCCCACCGGACTCAAGGCGATCATCGCCCTGCACTCCACCGTCCTGGGGCCGGGGCTGGGCGGCACCCGCTTCTGGCCCTACCCGTCGGAGGCCGAGGCGGTGGGCGACGTCTGCCGGCTGGCCCGGGGAATGACCTACAAGCACGCCGTGGCGGGGCTCGACGCCGGCGGCGGCAAGGCCGTCATCATCGGCGACCCCCGCACGCTGCGCAGCGAGGGCCTGATCCGGGCCTACGCCCGCTTCATCGACGGGCTCGGCGGCCGCTACCTCACGGCCGAGGACGTGGGCACGACCCAGGCCGACATGGACCTCATCCGCACCGAGACGCCCTACGTCACCGGCGCCAGCGAGTCGCTGGGCGGCTCGGGCGACCCCTCGCCGGCGACGGCCTGGGGCGTCCGCTGCGCCCTCGACGCCATCGCCGAGCG
>DATHEV010000940.1:0-2993 GCA_035318405.1 Iamia sp. | reverse complement strand
GGCAGGCGAACGAACGGGATGTGGCCGCCGAGGACCGCGACGCCCGGGCCCGTGCCTTCGCCGAGGCCGTGGCGGCCGACCCCGACGCCCACCCCCCGGCGGAGGTCAGCGCCTTCGCCGCCGCCGACCGGGCGGCGGCGGCCGCCGACCGCGACTCGGCCGCCGAGGACCGCGACACCCTGCTCCGCCTGCTGCTCGGCGAGGGCGAACGGCCGTCCGCGGCCCGCCCCCTGGGCCTGACCGGGCGCGAGACCCAGGTCCTGGAGCGGCTGGCCCGGGCGATGACCACCAAGGCCATCGCCGACGACCTCTTCCTCAGCCCCAACTCGGTCAAGACCCACACCCAGAGCGTCTTCCGCAAGATCGGCGTCAAGAGCCGATCCGAGGCCGCCCTCTGGGCCCGCGACCACGGCATCGGCTGATCACCCGACGGGTGCTATGTCGAGAACGCCCCGAGGACGCAGAACTCGTTGCCCTCGGGGTCGGCGAGCACGACCCACGACTGGTCGCCCTGGCCGATGTCGATGCGCGTGGCCCCGAGGCTGAGCAGCCGCTCGACCTCGGCGTCCCGGTCGTCGGGGCGGAAGTCGAGGTGGAGCCGGTTCTTGATCGTCTTGGGCTCGTCGACCTCGGTGAACAGGAGACCGGGCAGCTCGTCCGGGGCCGGCCGGATCTCGAACTCGCCGCGCTGGTCCTCGACCACGACCCAGCCCAGGGCCTCGGCCCACCACCGCCCCAGGGCGACGGAGTCGCGGGCATCGACCATCAGCTGCTCCCAGACGAGTGTCACCCGTTCGACGCTACCGATGGCCGGTGGCGTGCCGCGACCGGTTTGCGTCGGCGGGGCCGGTCGCCGGTGGGATCGTCGGCGACTCGGTCGTCCAGTCGTCGGCGGCCGGGCGACCGTCGGCGGCAGGGCCGCCATCGCCCCGGACGTCGACGATCGTCGGGTCGGTCACCCGACCGTCGTCGCTCCGGCCGTCACCGTCGCGGTCGTGGTCGCGCTGGCGGGCCACGTCGTGGGCGACCACCGGGTCGGCGCCGACGCGCTGGCCGTGCTCACGGTCGAGGCGCTCGGCCCGCTGGCGGTCGCGCTCGGCGGCGAGGCGGGCGTCGGCGGCGGGGCCGCGAGCCGGGTCGGCCACGCGCTGGGCGAGACGGGTGTGCCAACGCTCGCCGAGGACGCCACCGAGGAGGGCGCCGATGATCAGCCCGGCGAGGGACACGATGACGCTGGCGACGGCGACGCCCTTGACCTGGTCCCAGCTGGTGGGGACGCCCACGCCCCGGAGGTCGTCCCGGATCGATCCGCTGTCCTGGGCGGCACCGGCGACGGCGCCGACGATGGCCCCGAGCACGAGGCTCAGCACCACCACGGCCGCACCGTGGAGGAGGCCGGACCGTCGGGCCATGCGGCCGGCGACGTAGCCCCCGAACAGGTAGGCGATCAGCAGGACCAGACCCGAGACCAGCCCGGCGACGGCGCCGCTGCTGGTCCAGTCGTTCGTGCGGAACTCGGTGTCGACATCGGCCACGGCCAGCAGCGAGCCGGCGACGGCGGCCACGATGGCGAAGGCGCCGTAGGCGCAGAGCGTGCCGGCCAGCACGCTGAGCAGGGAGAACCGGCCGAGACCGGCCTCCCGGGCCGTACTGCGGTGCTCCAGGGCGGGGCGGGGGGTGCGGGCCATGACAGCCTCCTCGGGGAACGTCGGCACTCGCCGAGCGTGACCCCGTGCTGCCCCTCCCGTGTGGCCCCTACGCATCCCTGGCCCGAACGGGCGACCGCCCCTGCCGAACTCGGTGGAGTCGACGCCCAGAACCGGGCACCTACTCCACCGAGTTCGGGAGACGGGCGGCGGCGGCCTCCGGCGGTCAGGCGGCGCTGTTGTTGGCGTAGTACTCGGCGCTGGCGACGAGGCGGGCGTCGAAGTCCTCCCGACGCAGGCCGCTGCCGAGCTGGGCCACGGCGGTGTCGCGCTCGGTGGTGGTCGGGGCCCGGCCGAGGAAGGTGCCGTACTGGTCGTTGACCGTCTGGACCCGCTTCTCCCGGCTCTTGACCAGGATCGAGACGACGCGGCCCCGGCCCTGGGTGGCGACGACGCCCACGTAGTAGGCCCGGTCGCCGGCGCTGGGGCCGCGGCCGAGGGTGTCGAAGAAGACGGCGTCGACAAACGCCGTCGGCGTGGCGCCGACCCGGTTGTAGTACTCGGACGACTGGCCCAGGGCGATGGCGACGGCCTCGAGGGTGAGGCGGCGATCGCGCCAGCGCTCGACGTAGAAGCTGCGACCGGCGGGCTCGGCGGTGCGGTCGAGGTAGAGGGCGTAGGAGAGGTCGACGATCCTGCCGTAGTACTCGGTGCTGCCCCGCTGGATGTTCTCGACCACGATGGCGCGGGTCATGCCCGGCTGCTCCAGCCGGTTGGCCCAGTAGGTCGTCCCGGCCTGGTCCGCGGTGGTGTCGGTCCGGTCGAGGAGGTCGGCGTACAGGCTCTGCACGTAGGCGGTGTTGGCCGGGCTGGCCGCCCCCGCCGGCGCCGCTGCCAGGGAGCCGGCGAGCAACGCCGCCCCCGTCACCACGGCGACGAGGAGCCGGGTCGACCTCGAGCGCATCTGCATGTTCATCATCCCTGCCGTCGGGTCACACGGCATGGGTCCATGCCTGCGGTGACTTCGGAGCCCCCGCCGGAGCGGTTCGGTCACGGCCCGACCGAGGTCGCGGCCGCGGCCGGCAGGAGGAGACCGAGGTCGGAGGCCAGCGCGGCGACGTCCTCGACGAGGGCGGCCGAGAAGCGGGGGTTGCCGCCCAGCACGATCTCCAGGTGCTCGCGTGCGGCGTCGTCGTCGCCGGCGGCGTGGGCGATGGCGGCGGCGTGGAAGCGGATCGCCGGGTCCTCGGACCCGGTCGCCAGGGCGAGCTCGGCCTCGTCGACAGCCGAGTCGATCGACCCGGCCCGGAACAGGTTCCAGGCCAGGGCGTCGTGGCCGATGATGCT
>DATHEV010000939.1:0-8214 GCA_035318405.1 Iamia sp. | reverse complement strand
GGTCGTTCCCCTCGGGGCCACCGAGGAGGGCGATGCCCGAGGCGAGGGCCGACTCGATCACGGCCGTGCCCCGGTGGAGCCGCCAGGCGGCCTCGACCGGGTCGCCCAGCGGGTCGGTGACGAGCGTCGTGCGGTTGGGCCCACCGAGGGCGTCGAGCGTACCCTCGCCGCCGTCGGCCATGGGGACCTCGTCGCACTCCCAGCCGGCGGCGCGGGCGGCCCGGCCGATGGCCGCCGCGACCTGGGCCGCCGAGGCCGTGCCGCGGAACTTGTCGGGGGCGGCCACGACGCGCATCGGGAGATCCTCCCACCTGGTCAGGTCGCGACCCCTCCGTTACCGTCCGACGGGATGTCCTCTCGCCCCGTCGTGATCGTGTCCAACCGGGGGCCGGTGGCGTTCCATCGCGACGACGACGGCCGTCTCGTCGGCAGGCGGGGCGCCGGCGGGCTGGTCTCGGGGCTGGCCCCGCTGGTGGCGGGCACCGAGGCGATCTGGGTGGCGGCGGCGCTGTCCGATGCCGACCGCGAGGCGGCGGCCGAGGGCGTCGTCGAGGCCGGCGGGCTCCGGGTCCGCACCGTCGAGCTCGACCCCGAGGACCTGCGCCTGGCCTACGACGTGGTCAGCAACGAGACCCTGTGGTTCGCCCACCACGGCATGTTCGACGGCTACGACGAGCCGACCTTCGATGCCGCCTGGTACGACGCGTGGGAGGCCTTCCGCCGGGTCAACGCCGCCTTCGCCGCGGTGGTGGCCGAGGTGGCGCCCGAGGGGGCGGCGGTGCTGGTGCAGGACTACCACCTGCCCCTGCTCGCCTCGACCCTCGCCGCAGCCCGGCCCGACGTGGGCTGCGTCCACTTCAGCCACACCCCGTTCGCCCGCCCGGCCGAGCTGGCCGTCCTCCCTCGTGCCGTGCGCGAGGAGCTGCTCGGCGGCCTCGCCGCCCACCGCGCCTGTGGCTTCCACTCCGAGCGCTGGGCCGGCGCCGCCCGCGGCTGCGCCCGGGCCGTGGGCGTCGACCTCACCACGTTCGTGGCCCCGCTCGGCCCCGATCCCGCCGACCTGGCCGCGACCGTCGCCGGCGAGGCCTGCGTCGCCGCCGAGGCCGACCTCGACGCCATGATCGGCGACCGGGTCTTCCTGGTGCGGGTCGACCGCATCGAGCTGTCGAAGAACATCAAGCGGGGGTTCCAGGCCTTCGACCAGCTCCTGGCGAGCCGGCCGGAGTGGCGGGGCCGGGTGACGTTCGGGGCCTTCGTCTACCCGTCGCGCCAGGACGTGCCCGCCTACCGCCAGTACCGGGCCCAGGTCGACGTGGCCGTGGCGGCCGTCAACCGGCGGTGGGGCACCGACGACTGGACGCCGATCGTCTACGAGACCGACGACGACTACCCCCGCTCGGTCGCCGCCCTCCGCCGGGCCGACGCCGTGCTGGTGAACCCGATCCGGGACGGGCTCAACCTGGTGGCCAAGGAGGCCGTCCTGCTGTCGGACCGCGACGCCGTGCTGCTGCTCAGCGAGGGCGCCGGGGCCCACGACGAGCTGGCCGGCCCCGGCGCGGCCGTCACGGTCGACGCCTACGACGTGGTCGCCGCAGCCGAGAGCCTCCACCAGGCGCTGGCCATGCCGGCCGACGAGCGGGCGGCCCGCGCCGCCACCCTCCGCACCCTCGTGGCCGACCGCACCCCCGAGCGCTGGCTCGCCGACCAGCTCGCCCACGCCTGACGCTCCCCCCCGAGACGCCGAACTGGCGACCAGATCCGGCGGCTTCCCGCCGGATCTGGTCGCCAGTTCGGAGGGGGGTGCGTCGCTAGAGCAGGGAGCGGAGCCAGGCGATGGCCCCGGCGGTGCCCTCGACGACGACGTCGGCGCGGGCGATGACCTCGGGGGCGGTCTCCTCGTCGAGCACGCCGACCTTGACCACGTCGAGGCCCTTGTCGGCCAGGCGGTCGAGGGCGTCGAAGGCGGGGATGTCGCCCACGTCGTCGCCGACGAAGCAGGCCGCGTCGCAGCCCTGGGCCAGCTCCTCGACCACCACGCCCTTGTCGGGCGTCTCGGGCGGGTGGACCTCGACCGACCTCCGGGCCGGGCGGACGGTCAGCCCGTGGCGCAGGGCGACCGCCTCGGCCAGGGCCTGGACCTCGGCGGCGGCGTCGGGGACCCGCCGGTAGTGGACCGTGAGCGACAGCCGCTTGACCTCCACCGTCACCCCGGGCGGGGCCGCGGCCTGGAGGTCCTCGGCGGCGGCGGCGACCGGCGCCCGCCAGCGGTGCGACTCGGGCATGTCGGCGATGGCGCCCTCGACCCGGCGCTCCAGGCCGTAGAGACCCGAGAGGTGGAGCCGGTCGTCGGGCAGGTGGCGGACGAGGACGTCGACGGGCCGGCCGGAGACGACCCCGACCACCGCGGCCCGCGCGGCCAGGTCGCCGAGGACCTGGACGGCGCCGGGGCCGGGGACGGCGTCGGCGGGGTCGTCGACGATGGGCGAGAGGGTGCCGTCGAAGTCGGTCAGGACGGCCGCGGTGACCAGCTGCTGACGCAGCCGGTCGGTGGGGTCCACGTCCTCAGCCGGTGACGGAGTCGGCCCCGAGGATCACCACGACGTCGGCGTCGGCATCGGCGCCATTGCCGGCGAGCGCCTCGGCCGGCTTCATGTCGACCTGCGCCGAGCCCAGCGACAGCAGCGACGCCACGGCCTGGGCGTCGGCCTGGGCCTCGGGCGTCGAGTAGATGATGCTGGTGTCGGAGTTGTCGCCGACGGGGTTGCCCTTCGTCGTCACGTACCCGGCCGACTCCAGGATGGAGGCGTTGTCGGCGGCCCAGTCGACCGTCTCGGTGGCGTTGATGACAGCCACGGTGATGTCGGCCGGGACCTGGGTGTCGCCGGTGATGGCGGCCGTCGTCGGGGTCGTCGAGCCCCCGACGGGCACCGTCGTGGAGTCTCCGGCGGCAACGGTGGTGGTGCTCGCCGTGCTCTCGGTGGTCTCCTTGCTGCTGGTGTCCTCGTCGCTCCCGCCGCCGGAGCGGGCCAGGAGGGCGAGGCCGATGACGATGGCGACGACGAGGACGACCGCGCCCCGCAAGGTGGCGTCGTCGCGGCTGGGGGCGGTCATCGGCGGGCCGCCTGGCTGCCGGTGCCCGTGGACCGGGCTCGTTGCCGGGCGTCGCGCAGACGACGGAGCCGCCGCACCAGGAGGGGGTCATGGGCGAGGGCGTCGACGTCGTCCGTCAGCTGCCCCAGAAGCTCGTAGTAACGGGACGCCGAGAGCTCGAACCGCTCCTGGATGGCCGTCTCCTTCACCCCACCTTCGGCCCACCACGACCGCTCGAAGTCCAAGATGGCACGGTCACGCTCGCTCAAAGACACGGGCAACAGGTTGGTCACGTGACGGCAGCCCATGCAAGCACCCCCCTGGCCACCCACCTCGGAGAGGTCGGTGGCCAGGGTGGTGCGGTGCTCTCGGAGAGGGTCGATCAACCGGCCGGCGTGCCCACGAACAGGCGCTGGGCGACGGCCGGCCCGCCCGACCGGTCGCCCTCGTCGCGGATGTTCAGGCGGACCTTGACGGCGTCGGGGGTGACGGTGATCCCGGCGATCGTCTCCCTGGTCCCGGTCTCGGCGGCGGGCAGCGCCTGGCGGGAGAACCGGAGGCCGTCGGGCGAGAAGATCACCTCCAGGTCGGTCCCGGCGTGCTCGGGACTGGTGTCGACGACGAGCGTCAGGCCGAGCGGGCCCACGGCGGAGCCGAACACCCCCACCCCGCCCGGGACGCCCATCAGGTCGCCCAGGCCGACCGTCGTGAGGGCGCCTCCGGCCTCGACCCGGTGGACCTGGAGCTGCTGGGGCCCGCCGTCGGCATCCTCCAGCGTGACGAGGAGGGGGCGGCCGTCGACCACGCCGGCGGCCATGACGATGTGACTCTCCAGCAGGGTGGCAGAGTCCCAGGCCAGTCCGTCGGTCGAGTGCCAACCGACGACATCGGCGGTCGACACCCGGCCGTCGTCGACCGGCACGTGCCTCTCGTCGATCAGCCACCACCCGTCGTCGGCGGCGAACAGCTGGGTGCTCTGACTGTCGGCGTAGCTGCCCTGGGGCAGGACCTGGACCTCGGCGAGGGCCCCCGAGGCGTCGGTGGCGAAGAGGCGGGTCTGGTCCTGGGCCACCGCCACCTGCTCCGGGGTGAGGCCGAGGTCGGCCCACGACAGTCGCTCCGAGTCCGGCGCCCCACCCACGCAGGCCGTCCCACCGTCCGGGCCCACCGGCGGCGCGGTGCTCGCCGGGGGTGTCTCGGCGCCGGGATCGGCGGGGTCGGGATCGGCGGACTCGGGATCGGCGGGGTCGGCGGCCGGTGCCGTCGTCGCCGGGACGGTGGAGGTTGGCCTGATCTGCGCGCCGTCGCCCTCGCACAGCGTCTCGTCGACACGGACCAGGCCGTCCCGATCCTCGTACCACTGCTCGGGGTCCTCGCCCTCGGGCAGCACGGCGGCCGGGTCGACCGTTCCGCCGGTGGACACGGCCACCACGGTGGTGCTCCCGGACACCGCCACCTCGGCGTCGGTGACCCGGACGGTGCCGGGGAAGCCGTCGGCCAGCGCCGCCAGGTCGACGGGCACCGTGCTGGTGTCCCAGCCCGCCCCGCCGTCGCTCGACGCGGCCAGCTGGACGCCGATGGCCTCGCCGCCGGCTGCCGCCGTGCCCACGGCGTAGACGGTGCCGTCGCCGCTGGCCACGCTGGAGGCGTAGAGCCCCTCGGGGAGGCCCACGTCCTCCCAGTCGGTGCCGTCGGCCGAGCGGTAGAGGCGGCGGGGCTCGTTCCAGAACCCCTCCTCCTCGGGGCCGGCGGCGGTGGACAGGCTGTAGACGGCCGACCCGTCGCTGGTCGCGGCGCTGCCCCAGCCCAGCCCGGCCTGGACGGGGACGACGCTCCACTCGAGGGGGGAGTCGACCACGGCTGCGCCGATGCTGCCGACCTCCTGCTCGGGGGCCGGCTGGCGGAGGGCGATCGCCGTCCCGCCCAGCAGGACGGCGGCGGCCACCCCGCCGACGGCCGCGGTGCGGCGCCGGCGGTGGCGGCGGGCCCGGCGCGTGATGGCGCCGACCCCGGCGTGGGGGAGGTCGATGGTGCTCGAGCGGTCGTGCAGGTAGCGCTCGAGGCGCTCGTCGGTGGACGTCATGGCTGCTCCTCGTCGGATCGGAGGTGGCGAAGGCGGGCTGCCAACACCTGGTTGGCACGGGAGAGGCGGCTCTTGACCGTCCCCTCCCGCAGGCGGAGGGCGGCGGCGGTGTCGGCCACCGACCACCCGAGGAGGTGGCGGCAGACGACGACGCTGCGGTGCTTGGGATCGAGCTCGGCCAGGGCGGCGTGCACCGACGGGTCGGTGATCGTCGGGTCCTCGTCGGCCGGCTGGTAGAGGCGGTGCGGGCTGCGGCGGCGCTGGCGGAGCACCGAGAGGGCCCAGTTCAGGCCGACCCGGTAGACCCACCCGGCGGGGTTGCCCGCCCGCAGCGACGACCAGCGGGCGCAGGCCCGGGTGAAGGCCTCGTCGGTGGCCTCGGCGGCCAGGTCGGGGTCGCCGAGGGCGAGCGCCAGGGCCCGGCCCAGCTCGGCCCGGTGGGCCAGGTAGAAGGCTTCGAAGGACGGGGTGACGACGTCGACCTCGGCATCGAGCGGCACCGGGCCGCGATCGATCGGGAGGCCGGGGCGGTCGTCGTCGTCCCACTCGGGTGGGTACCCGGGCGACACCGGTGGCGCCGGGGTGTCGGCGGGGAGGCTTGGGGTCACATGGGAGGAACTCCCGACACCCCGGATCGGTTCCACATCTCCCGATCTCGGGTGGTCCACGCCGCCGCCTCAGCCCTCGACCAGGCGGGCCGTCTCGCGGACCCGGGGGTCGTCGGGGTCGACGGCGCGGGCTCGATCCAGGGCGGCGCGGGCCTGCTCGTCGCGGCCGGCGGCATGGTGGAGGAGGGCGAGGTCGACGGCCGCGTCCGGCGACCGCGGGTCGAGACGCTCGGCCCGCTCCCAGGCCGTGCGGGCGGCCTGGTCGTCACCGGCCAGCCGGGCGGCCTCGCCGGCCAGCAGCCAGAGGGCGCCGTTCCACGGGTCGTCGGCGACAGCCTCGTCGGCCGCGGCCCGGGCGTCGGTGGCGTGGGCCGGGACCTCGGTGGCCGCCGCCCGGGCCACCAGGAGGCGGATCCGCTCCCGCCGCACGATGGGGTCGTCGGGTGAGGTGCGGAGGGCGGCATCGACCTCGTCGAGGGCGGCCAGGATCCCCTCGCCCGCGGCCACCTCGGCCCGCGCCGCCAGGAGCCGGAGCCGCACCACGTCGGGGCGCAGTGCCACCGCGTCCCGGGCGGCGTCGGCGGCAGCGGGCCCGTCGCCCGCCGCCAGCCTCCGGGCCGCGACCTCGGCGCGGTGGTCGGCCGCCACGTCGAGCCCGCCGACGATCAGCCCTCCGACCGCCAGCACCGCGAGCGCCGGTCGGAGAACCGCGCAGGTAGCGCTTCCCGCGCGGTCCGGCGCCGCCGGTGGCTCACCAGCGCGCGGGAATGGCGCCGCCGCCCTTCCCGCGCGGTGGTGGGTCGCCGGCGGATCACCACCGCGCGGGAACGCGACCGCGCCGGTCGACCTTCCCGCGCGGTCCGGCGCCACGGGCGGTTCACCACCGCGCGGGAAGGTCGACCGGCGGGGTGCGGCGCCGTCCTCGGGCGAGCGGGTGGCGGCAGCCGGGGTCGCCAGGAGGAGGCCGGCGAGGAGCCAGGCGACCGGCTCGACCTCGGCCAGCGGGAACAGCGTGAGCTGGCCCACCAGGTGGGCGACCAGCGCGGCGGCCAGGCCGACGGCGGCCGGCGGGCCCCGGCGCAGCGCCCGCCCCGCGGCCCGGCCCACGAGCAGCACCCAGGCGCCCCACGCCACGAGGGCGGGGACGCCGCCGCCCAGGGCCACGTCCAGCGGCCCGCTGTGGGCCCGGTCGGGCTGGGGGTCGCGGCCGTGGGCCACCTCGTAGCGCTCGTCGACCCCCTCGGCGAGGGCGATCCGGTAGCCCTCGGGGCCCACGCCCAGCACGGGGTGGTCGGCCAGGACCCGGGTCGCCACCCGCCACTCGTCGAGCCGGCCCCGGCCGCCGGGGGCGTCGTCGTCGCCCAGGGCTGTGAGCCGGGCGCCCGCCGGGGTGAGGGCGAGCATGAGCCCGGCCGCCACGACGAGCGCAGCGCCGACTGCGGCCAGCACCCGGGGACGGGCTCGTGCGGCCAGGTCGTCCCGCCGGACGACGAGGACGGCCACGGCCGCCACCGCCAGGCCGACCCACGCCGAGCGGGCCCCGGAGCCGACGGTCGGCACGAGCAGGCCCACGACGGCGACGCCCGCCGCCCGCCGCCACCACCGGGGTTGGCCGCCGTCGAGGGCCACGCCGGCCACGGTCGGGAGCAGCAGGGCACAGGCCGCCCCGAGGAAGGCCGACGACCCGAAGGTCCCCGTGAGCCGAGTGCCGGCGTCGAGCTCGTCGGGCTCCCATCCGAGGGCCTCGGCCCACCCGACCGCCCCCACGCCGAGCCCGGCCACGACGAGACCGCGCCCCACGACCGTCAGCCCGCGGCGCGGGTCGAGGCCGGCCCCCGCGGCCAGCGCGACCAGGCAGACGAGCCACAGGACCACGCCGGCGTGGCGCTCCGGCGTGCCCGTCCAGGCGTAGAGGGGATCCCGGCCGAAGACGGCGGCGAGGGCCATGGCCGCGACCAGGCCGGCCCCCGCCACCAGCGGTCCCCGGGCCGTCCGGGGCCAGGGCCGCCGGCCCAGCACGAGCACGCCCACGACCGCCATGCCGACCGACACGACCACCCAGCGCAGCGGCCCGAACGGGTACCAGCCCCACGGATCGACGGCCAGGAACGTGGCCGGGACCACCGCGGCCGCAGCCGTCGCGGCGCCGGGGCGGTCGAGCATGGGGCCGGCAGCGTACCGACCCGTTCCGAGGCGGACCGAGCACGCCGGCGTTCCCCCTCCGCCTCAGAACCGATCGGCTTCGGGGCGCGCCCCCGTTCTGAGGCGGAGCGAGCACATCGCCGATGTGCTTGTCCTCTTGCAGCACATCCCTCACGCATGTCGCGGGTCATCCCTCACGGTTGAGCTGTGGGTCACGACCGGTGGGTCATGGCCAGAGAGGAAGTGCCCATGGGATTGCGTCGGCTGGTGGTCGAGGTCGATCCCTCGACG
>DATHEV010000938.1:0-2656 GCA_035318405.1 Iamia sp. | reverse complement strand
GGGCGCCCTGGCGTTGCCCCCGGGTGGGGCGGGCGCCGCCTCTCGTCCTCCCGCGGGTCGCGGGTGCGGCCGGGACCGCCACGGCGTCGGCCACGGCGGTCATCCTTCGCGGTCCGCGTAGTCCTGGGTGAAGCTGGCGTCGAAGAGGCCGTCGAGCGGGGCCTCCTCCTCGGTCAGCCCGGCTTCCACCAGGAAGGGGTTGATGAGCTCGGCCGTGTACTGGAGCGAGGTGGTGTCGTCGCCCTCCTCGAAGGCGGCCAGGGCGTCCTCGACCGAGAAGAGGGTCGTGCCCTCGGCGAAGCTCTCGTACTCCTCGGCCGACAGCTCGGCCGTCTCGGCCAGGATCTCCAGGGCCTCGTCGGGGTTCTCCTCCATCCAGTCGAGGGTCATGTACCAGGCGTCGACCAGGGCCTGGACGTCGTCGGGGCGCTCCTCGATCAGGTCGGGGGTGACGACGATGTGGTCGGAGATGGTGCCGGGGAAGTCGGCGCTGTCGAACAGGACGGCCGAGCCCTCGCGCTCGAGGGCGGTGAGGGTGAACGGGGCGAAGACGCCGGCGCAGTCGACCTCGCCGGCGGCGAAGGCGGCTGCGGCGGCGTCGGTGGGCAGGCCGGTGAACTCGATGTCGTCCTCGGTGAGGCCGACCGACTCGAGCCCCTGGAGCAGCAGGAAGTGGTCGACCACCCCGGGCTCGGCGGCGATCTTCGTGCCGGCCAGGTCCTCGATCGAGGTGATCGACTCGTCGCAGATGATGGCGTCGTTGCCGGTCGAGTTGTCGTTGGTGACGACGATGGTCTGCTCGTCGCCGGCCGCCACCCCGAACATGGTGTCGTTGAGGGTCTGGGTGTTGCCGTCGACCTCGCCGGCGGCCATGGCGTCGAGCGAGCCGATGTAGTCGGCGAAGAACTTGAGCTCGACGTTCACGCCGGCCTCCTCGAAGATCCCCTTCTCGTCGGCGACGGCGAGCGGGAACCAGCCCGGCCAGGCCGAGTAGGCCAGGACGATCGGATCGCCGGCGGCCTCCCCGCTCCCGCCGTCGTCGCTGGCGGCGGCCCCACCGTCGGAGCCGTCGTCGCCACAGGCGGAGAGCGAGACGAGGAGGGCGAGGGTGGCGGCGCCGGCCAGGAGCCGACGGCGGTGGGGGCGAGGCAGCATGGGGGCGAAGGTACGAGTGCCTCGTTCCCATCGAATGTCCATCGAAATTCGGCGCTGTGAACAGGTCCTGACCCCTGCCTGACGGCGCCATGGGTCGCGGCGAGCCGGTACCGTCGCTCCATGTCCGGCGCCGACGCAGTCGCCCCCCGCCGACGGGGCCGGCCCCGGTCGCGGGCCCGATCCGGGAGCGACGACGACCCCCGTGAGGCCATCGTCGCCGCCGCCAGCGCCCTGTTCGCGGCGCACGGCGTGGAGGGCGTGACCATGGCCCAGATCGCCGAGGGCTCGGGTCTCCAGCAGTCGTCGATCTACTACTGGTTCCGGTCGAAGTCCGACATCCTGGCGTCGATCCTCGAGCGGGTGAACCGGGTGCCGCTGTCGATCGTCGAGCGCGAGCGCACCGCCGCGGGACCGTTGGCCGAGCGGCTCCACCGGCTGGTGCGCGAGGACGTGCTGACGCTCTGCGGGTTCCCGTTCGACATCAACGAGATCCACCGGCTGGCCCGGAGGGCCCCCGAGGAGTTCACCGCCTACTGGGAGGAGCGGCGCCACCTCGACGACCAGGTCGAGGCCATGGTCGCCGAGGGCGTGGCCTCCGGCGAGCTGCGTCCCGTCGATCCGCGGCTGGCCGCCCGGAGCCTCCTCGCCGCCGACGAGGCCACCCAGAACTGGTTCCGTCCCCTCGGCACCAGCGGCTACACCGCCGAAGAGGTCGCCGACCACATCGCCACCACCGCCGTCCGCTCCCTCCTCCCCGACTGACCCGCTCAGGTCTCGAGCTGGCCTCGGAGCGTCGGGATGTCGACGGTGACGGAACGCCAGATGACATCGATGTCGATCGTGAAGTACCCGTGGGCGAGGATCGTCCGCATCCCGATGATCTCCCGCCACGGGACCTCAGGCCGGGCGTCACGGAACTCGTCGGACAGCCGGGTGGCGGCCTCGCCGACGATCTCCAGCCAGCGTTGGGCGGCGGCCTGGCGGACGGGATCCGCTTCGAAGGCAGACCGGTCGGGCGCGATGTGCTCCTCGATCTGCCGGCACGCGTCGATGATGTCGGCGACGCGTGCGGCGTCGTCCCTCACAGGGGTACGGCTTCGGTGACGACTCGGGCGCGCACACGGGGGGCGAGCGATGCCTCGGTCACGACATCCACCGATGTCCCGAGTAGGTCGATCAGGTCCATCGTCAGGCCACCGAGGTCGAACAGCCCGCGGTCCGGATCCAGGTCGACGAGGAGGTCGACATCGCTCGTCGCGTCGGCCCTGCCCCTGGCGACGGAACCGAAGACGCGGATGTTGCGTGCGCCTCGCCCCTCGGCCACCCGGACGATGTCTGGTGCGAGGTCGCGGAGCGCCTCGAGGGTCACCAACGTCGAGGGCTTCGGCATCGGCCCATGGTCGCACAGCGAGCTTGGCGTGGGCTGCCGGTCGGCTAGAGCTCGCCGGTGGCCTTCCACCTCTCGCGCTCGGCGGTGAAGGCGGTGCGCTGGTGGGTCTGG